>CAXIBU010000035.1:0-18350 GCA_964021555.1 uncultured Verrucomicrobiales bacterium
CAGCCAAGGAGTGGTCGGTTCTTCGTTCTTGGTGGCACACTGAGTAAGCACCAGCACCAGGGTCGCTGCGGCTCCGATGAACTTTAAGGTCATGAAAAGAGATTATCGCCAGAATTGGGAAAAGGCGATTGAAACCGACGGAAGCCTACTTTTTTCGGGGTTGACCTCAGAGTCTTCCCAAGTTCAGGATGCAGTATTGTGAAATTCAGGGGGAATCTTAGAACGTTGGGGGCTGTTTTGCCCTTCGTCTTCGGTGTAGCGACTAGCGAAGCCGTCGAAATAAAAATCGACTACACTTACGATACGGGGAATTTTTTCGATACTTCGGAAAAACGCGAAGCGATTGAGTCCGTTGCTCGCCTCATTGGCGACATGCTTGATGACAAGTTGCTAGCGGTGGATTCCAGCGAGTTCAGCTCAAGCTCAACTTGGAATGTTAACCTGAGTCACCCCTCTACGGGCGGCGTGATCAATTTTGACGACCCAGTGATCCCTGAAGACACTATTATTATCTATGTTGGGGCGAGGGAACTGGGAGGTTCGCGCGTGGGCTTGGCTTCTAGTCCAGGCTTCGGTGCGTCTGGCTCAACTTCCTGGTTCAATCGAATTTTTGGAAGAGGTAATCCCGGCGCACAAAGCTCCGAAGCAAATCTCAGAACTGATGTCGCGCCCAAGCTCGCGTCGGTCGCGTTTGACACGCCTAGGCAATGGAATTTCTCTCTAAGCCAGAATCAGAGTGGGACCGAATTTGTGGGAGTTGCCATCCACGAAATTCTTCACGTATTAGGTATCGGTCAATCCGGAGCTTGGGACAATCTACTCTCGGGTGCCACTTTTACAGGAAATGCCGCCCAGAACTCTTTCGGGCGGGCACCAGATGCTGACAGTGGGCACTTCACCTCTGGATTGCAAAGTCGGACCTTTGGATCTTTCTCTCAAGCTCACGGCCCACTCAGGTCATCGATCATGCTCTCCAGTCTGCTTGATAACAATGTTACCTTTAATACGTTGACGGACCTCGACCTAGCTGCTTTGGCCGATATCGGGTGGGAAGTTAACCCCAAGCCAAATCTCACTTTAAGCGGTTCGGCGACGTCCACCAAAACGCTGCAATGGCCTTCAGTCTCCTTTTTCGATTACCGGTTAAAGAGGAGTAGTGATTTACTCAGTTACCCAGGTCTAGGTGACCTCTCCGTGGGAAATGGCACCATTCTGAGCATCAGTGACACATCAGCGCCAAACGACCAGGCGTTCTACATCCTTGAGTCCTACCGTAAATTTGACCAGACCGCCGCAGCAGAGCGTTTTGCTTCCCAAAAAGGCGCTCAACAGCCGACTTTTGTTTCGGAAGAGCCTCGTTCCACCGCTTGCGAAGTTGAGTGCGATTGCCCTGACCACGCTAAAGAATGAGGTGCTCGACGATCCCGTCGACCAAGAGCGACCCGCGACGGGTCGTGCGTAGTCGTGGGCCAGACTGCGTCAGCAATCCTCGCTCGATCAACTCCTGAGCCTTACTTTGTTCGGGAATCCATTGCGGATCGATCCCTTCAGTTGTTCTGAGCATCAGGGCCAAACGCTCCAGCTTCCATGCCTCGCTGTCGATTTTCTCGATATCCATCGGAGCGAAGCCCCGACTCTTAGCTAGGTGCATGTATTTTGGGGTGTCCGTGACGTTTTGCCATCGCTCTCCTCGGATGGTGCTGACCGCGCCGGGCCCTATACCCAGGTAGTCATACCCCCTCCAATAAGCTTGATTGTGTTGGCTATGCTTGCCGTCTTTGGCGAAATTCGAGGTCTCGTAGTGCAGGTAGCCAGCCTCACGAGTCATCTCATCAGCTAGTTCGAAATAGGCAGCGTCCACTTCAGGGTCCTCGTGGAATTTGCCCGCTTTCAGCTTCTCGAAAAAGTCGGTATCCTCTTCAAAAGTCAGATTGTAGGATGAAAGGTGGTCTGGCTGCAGCTCAAGGGTCTGCTGTAAAGATTCGCGCCACTGCTGCAAGCTCTGCCCAGGGATGGCAAACATCTGGTCGATATTGATCTCAGGGATACCGACCTCCCGAAGCAATTCAAACGAATCCCGCGCCTGCTGGGGGCTGTGCTCCCGACCCAAGGTCTCCAGAATAACAGGATCCCAGCTTTGCACCCCAAGTGAAATCCGGGTAATTCCAAGCTCAACAAAGTGGCTGGCCTTCCGACGAGTGAAAGTCGCTGGATTTGCCTCAAAGGTCAGCTCCTCCAGCAGATTGAAGTCGAAAATGTCGCGCATCCCGTCGAATAATCGATCCAACATGGATGGAGAGAGCATCGAGGGCGTTCCTCCACCAAAATAGAGCGTCCGTGGAGCAATTTCCAGCTCTTGAGCCCGGTGCCGGAGCTCCGCTAGAAGGCTCTCGATGAACTCGCCAATGTCTGTGCCGCCCGGCGTATGCTTGTAAAATGAACAATAAGGGCACACCCGATGACAGAAGGGGATGTGCACATAAAGATGCCGAATGGGATCAGCTGCGGGCGCTAATTCGCCCTGAGGTAAATTCGTGTATTTCAAATGTAATTACAAAAATGATTGCCCCGTAAGTTTGGGTTTGCTAAATTTTTTGAAGATTACCCTTTCGGTGTCGTCTTCAGAATGTCTTACTTTCACAAATGATGCAGCGCAACTATCAAGCAAAAACATCGCCCGGTGGCTTCACCTTAGTCGAGCTCCTCGGGGTGATGCTCATCATCGCAATCTTTCTCGGCATCGGTGTCAACATAGTCAAGGACATGGACAAAGGAAAGTCTATCAGCTCAGCGATAGCCATTTCTGAAGGAGCTTTCGATGAGGCGCGTTCCAAGGCGATTGCTGGTAACGGGGCCGCTCGCCTGGTCATTCACAACGATCCAAATGAGCCAGAGCGCTTTCGCCGATACCTCGCAGTAGCCGAGTTTGGCCGATTCGACACGACCACCAATTCGTTCATCCCTGAAGATCCCGATGGAGGGGGAGCTGGTGAATGGACTGTAACCTCTACAGGGACTTTGCTGCCAGCCAAGTCCTATTACGACCTCAACGGAAGCTCATTGGTCGGTCAGAACCAGACCCCAACCACGATGTCGATCCGACTACCTGGCGACAATGCTGCCGCAGTCAACTGCGTCTTTTACGAGTTCAACAGCGAAGGAATCATCACAGCACCCGGCCCGGGCGCAGGATTCGTTATTTTCCGTGGCAGCTTCCAACCGGGAGCGTCCGAGCCTCAACCTGACTTGCAAGACGGTCAGATCGTCGATGCCGGAGGCTTCGTCGTCTGGCGCCTAGGCAACAGCTCACGCATTCAGAATATCTCACAGATCAACTACTGATGAACACTCACATCTCATTCAAAAAGCGCGGTTTCACTCTGACCGAAACAGTCATTGCGATTGGAGTCGTTGCACTTCTCATCACTTCTTTCATCGCGGTTTTCGGTCCTGCAAGGAATCAGATCCAGAACGTGATTGCCCGCGAGGAGGCTGATCGCCTTCTCGAATCTCTCGAAAACGAAATGCGCACCCTGCGCCCGGGAGAAACTTACGCTAACTCATTCAACAAAGCTTTTGATTGGGTTCAAGGCGCCGAGAGCACTGAGGGTGCGATCTTTCTCTACAATTATCGGGCAGATCCGAGTGTGATCCGCCCCTCAGATGAGTCACTCGGACCAGTCGCCAGCACCTCTGCGATTTCAGGACAAGAGGCAATCACCCTTCCTGCAATTCGTCGTAACAGCGATCCTCTTTTTCAAGACGATGCTACAGCGATTCAAGGACGGGTCTATTATGTAAAACTCACCCAGTTGGTCTTTGACGGCCAAGGGCAAATGGTCGAAAACCCAGGGGGAGGGGGAATCATTTCGGATCCTGAAACTGGAAACCCAATCGCCAATCCGGACGATTACCCGTCAGCCGCCATCGCGTTGAGAGCTGACTTCTATGTCCTACCTTCTAAGGACATCAACTACATCAACAATAATTTCGATGCTTCGACCTACACGAACCCTGTGTTCTCTCGCAACATCGCTATCCTTCGATAACACCACTGAATCATGACTTTCCCAACCATCAAAAAACAGAAGCGCGGCTTCACGCTCTTAGAGCTATTGGTCGCCATGGGGGTGACCTCCTTTCTGATTGTAATTCTCGTCGCAATGACCGGTGTCGCAATCGATTCATGGCGTCAAAGTCGTGATGATATCCGTGGTTCCAAGCTCGGGCGAATCGCCCTCGAGGCAGTCGGTCGGGACTTTCAGAGTCTCGTTCGCCCGCGGGGGAACGTGAATGAGTGGCTTGTTGCTCAGGTTGAGCAGGAGCTGCAAAGTGGCTCAAACTTGGCTGGACCTGCTGGCAGCACCATTCCAAATGCTGTCCAAGTCGTCTTCTTCGCGGCTCCGACGGATCGATACGACGGAGACGTCGCCAACCCGAACAATCCTGGTGATGTGTCGGCCCTAAGCTACCGCTTGGTTTATCGAGACCCCATTCTTGACCAAGACCCTGGTGGTGGAGCGGACGATCCTTCGACATTCACGCTTTACCGTCAATTGGTGAATCCTAATGAGGCCTTCGTGAACCTCTATCAAGTGCCAGATCTGCTGTCGGCCTATCAGGGCAGCTACGGCAACAACGATCTCACCGCGCAAAACTTCCTCGTCGAAAATATCTACGAGTTCACACTCACTTTCCTCATCGAGCACGAGGAAGAAGAAAATGGTCAGGTTGTGACTCATCGAGACTATGTCCCGATCACCTTCAATGCTGGAACTGGTGGTGGCGCAGTCCAAGAACTTCGTGTCTTTGGTGATCGCATTCAAACCGTCCCCGCGGACCCTGAAATCGAACAAGGCCGAATCGTCGGCGTGAACATTTCTGTTACCGTCTTGACCGATGAAGGTCTTACGCTCGCTCGCCGTGGTGACATCGATCAAGGTGACCTCATCGAACGCTTCTCCTACCGCTACAGCCGTTTCGTCAACACTCCTAGTTCCTAGGGACCCGTTCACGTGAACAAGCGAATAGGGGACTTGTGGATCCTCGACCAGGCGATTGCACTCTCGGGCCCAGTCAATATGGCCCTCGATGAGATTCTTCTGAACCAAATAACGGAGCCTTTGCTCCGCTTCTATCCTTGGTCAGGAGATTGGGTTTCGTTTGGATATTTCAAGCCGATTGTCGAAGTTAGAGACCTCTTTATAAAAGAGAAAGTCTCGTTCGTTCGGCGGCGGTCAGGAGGTGGTGTGGTCGATCATCGAATTGACCAAACCTATTCGATTCTGGCACCGAAGAATCATCCACTTTGCTTGGAACGAGGGGCTGGTTCATACGCCTTTCTGCACGGCGTGCTTGCGGAGGCCCTCAGAGAAACGGGTCTCGATGCGCACCGAGAGGATTTACTTAAGGATAACGGAGACTCACGATGTTTTGAGAACCCCGTGCAGTTTGATCTGATTGACTCACGCGGTAACAAGATTTCTGGAGCGGGCCAGCATCGAGGGAGATCGGGTTTGATCCATCAAGGGAGCATTCAGAACTGCGAGCTCAAGGAGGGCTGGAAAGATCGTTTCGCCGATGGCTTAGCTGATCGGGTCAAACACTATGAGCTCGATGAAACACTGATCAAGGATGCCGAGCGACTGGCAGAACGGCGTTATGGAAATTCGGCGTGGCTGGAAAGGCGTTGAATGGTGGGTCATTCGTTTAGGCATGTGGCGTAGATCAGCTTAGCTGGCGTGTGGGACACTCGAGTCATTTGGTAAGTGTCGACTCTACAGAGCTGAGAGGCGCAACGGCCAATACCGAACACCAGAGGCCATTCGTAAAATATGCGACTGTGAGAGGTGGTATATTGGAACCTTTACTTTCCACCTTCTCAATTCCGCATTACATACATTATGCGCAGTTACGAAAGGTCCTAAACAATGGCTTTCGAGGGCCTATTTCGCTCAAACTCCGCTGTATCGAATTCTAAGGGATTCAAACTCGCTCAATCAGAATTTCCAGATGCACCCTAGGCGGCACTGATCGTCCGCTTGAACTTCTTGCGAAAAATTACCGAACTTTATCCGCTGAACGTAGTCAATTCGTCGAAATCCAGATCCATTGAGCCTGGGCCGTCTTCCAGGGTCTCGCCGATAGCTCCGCCTGCCAACTTGGCTTTACTCTGCTGCAGTCTCAGGATTTTTTCTTCGACCGTTCCTCGCGTGATCAATTTGTAAACGTTGACCGGCTTCAATTGCCCGATCCGGTGCGCCCGGTCCGTGGCCTGTCTTTCGGCTGCCGGGTTCCACCACGGATCCAAATGAATCACTACATCGGCCTGAGTTAGATTGAGACCATAACCGCCCGCCTTGAGGCTGATCAGAAAAATTCCCGGGCCGTTTTCCGACTGAAATTTACGCACAATCCCACCTCGATCACGACTGGAGCCATCGAGACGACAATAATCGTGACCAAGCGCATCCAGCAGCTCGCTAACATTATCTAGCTGAGAGGTGAATTGACTAAATATAAGCGCCTTGTGATTATTATTACGTAAATCCGAAATGATTTCAATTAGACGTAAAAGCTTGCTCGATCGCTCTTTAAGATCCAGTTTTTGGTCCGAATCGAGCCCAGTGAGGCGCACATCACAGCAGCACTGCCGAAGACGCAGCAAAGTGGTTAGCGTTTGCAATTTGGCAGCCCCTGCCCCTTGCGTTTTGCTCGCTTGGGCGATTGCCTCGTGACCCTGATTGATGAGAGTTCGGTAGAGGTCAGCTTGAGTTCGACTCATCCCGCACCAGACCACAGTTTCGATCTTGGCTGGCAGTTCGGTAGCGACCTCATCCTTCCGACGCCTCAACAGGTGTGGCTCCACGCGCAATTGCAGACGTTGAAGCGCTTTTGGGTCTGGTGGTGTTTCTCGACACGGCTTCTCATAGCGTTCTTCGAATTCTTTCCGCTTGCCGAAATAGCCCGGCAAAATGAACTGAAAGCACGACCACAGATCTCGCACAGAGTTCTCAACCGGCGTTCCGGTGATCGCGATGCGACACTGGGCTTGGATGGCGTGGCAGGATTTGGCGATTTCAGCCTCCGGATTACGGATCAAGCTGGCCTCGTCGAGAAAGGCTAGCGACCACTCTGATTTGCGGAATAGGACGCGATCTCGGGTCAATACGCCGTAACTAGTCAATACCACATCGGATTTAGCAATGTCCTGGCGGTAGTCATCACGGTTGCTGCCATGCCAGATCAAACACCGCAACTTTGGGGCGAAGCGCGCGATCTCCTCTTCCCAGTTGGTCAAAAGCGAGGTTGGAGCAACGACCAGCACCGGATTTGCTCCATCGCTGACCCCGGCGCTTCTTGCCGCCAGTATCAGTGCGATGGACTGGAAGGTCTTGCCGAGCCCCATATCGTCAGCCAACAGTGCGCCCCCGAAGGCGCGACAGTGACTGAGCATCCAGGCGACCCCGTGCTTTTGATAGTCTCTGAGTGGATATTCGAGCTGCGCTTGAACCTTATCGACCCATTTCATCTCGCTCTGGATCGATGTCGGAGAAACCTCGCCGAGCGCTCGGTGCAGACTCTCGACATGCCGAGCGTCCACGCGATATTGGTTTCCGCGGATTTGCTTGGGATCGGTTTCGGCCAGTAGCGTTTCCAAGGTCTCGCATGCGGATTGATCGATGATCCCAAGCTTGCCATTCGGTAATTTGAATTTCTTGCGTCCGCTGCTGAGCACCTGGCGAACTTGTTGTTGGGTGAAATTCTGGCCGCTGGATCCTGGGTAGCTGATTTCGAGATCCAGCCAATCGCCGCCGGACTGAGTCTGGCTGATCGACGGTGAAATCACCTCAATCTTGGATAGGATCTTACTCAGCGTGACTGAAGGAACAACTTCCCACCCATGCGCCTGCATGCGCTGCAGGTCACCAGCGAGGAAATCGATCACCGGCTCTTCGCCCCGCAATCTCATGGTAGGCTCGCCTTTGTCCTTCTGGAATCCGCATGAGCTAAGGAATTCGATGACCTCTTGCTCAAGTGATAGGTCTCGGGTGTGAAAAGTCCCCCACTCCGCAGCTTTCTGATCAGCAGGTTTCCAGTGTGGAGTCGCATCGAAATCCAGAAGATCCACCGCTTCGCGACCTTCGTAAATCGCTTGCGGATGAGCCTCGATATAGCCGCCCGACCCTTCGAGATTAATGATCAAATGCGGGATTTGAGTGCTAAATTCGAGCGAATCAAATGCATCGCCGACTAATTCAAAGTCAGCACCGAGATCATCGAGACCGCTCAAAAGCTCGAGTTCCTTGACCTCTACGGCTTCACCATCGATTAGGGCGTCGAATTTGCCACTCGTTCGCGGACCCGCTTGCCATAGTTCTGGGGTGATCCACCACCACTGAGAGCCGATTTTTAGCCAGTGCTCACCAGGGTCCGGGCATTGAAGCTGGCTTGGAGGTGAGAACTCGAGTTCCGGCTTTCGCTGATTGAGCGAAATTCGCAGCGCCTTTTCACCGATTAACACCCTCTCGTGTCCACTCAAGGCCTCAATCAGTGATTCCAACTGAGGTCCCTGGACCTGGAGCAAGGGAAAGTCTTCGTCCGAGCCAAGGTGCAGAGAGCTCATCCACTGCGACAAATTCAGGTCATTTTCATCTGGCTCGCCCTTGATCCTTTCAATGGAAAAAGACAGTGGCCGCGACCGATGCAGGGCCTCAAGGGCGCAGGAGCGAATTTTGACTTGGTAGGCGTTCCCCCGGGACTCGCGCCGACTGGGTCTGGATGGTCTTGGTGCGGACTGCTTGCTAGTGGAGGTATTCGCTGGCTCGGGCGTTTTGATCGATCCCTCGATTGATTCCAGCACTAGCGCCACACCGTGCCCGCAGAACGCTCCGTCGCGCCGATTTTCGGCACAGGTGCAGCGCGTTTCGACTTCATTGGCGCTGATGATCTTGACCTGAACCTTGCGCGGACGCGGGCTCGCTTGCAGCACACCAACGAAAAGTTCGCCATCACGCGAACATTCGAGCACCCTCCCTGCGGCATGCAGTTTGCGTCCTTCTTGAAAAGCTCTCCATCCCGCGGCCTTGCCCAGCCAATCCTTGCTCACGTCCATCTTTGAGCAAACTGGCGATTTTTAATGCAGTAGCCAACCTTTTTTGCAACGGTGCTCGCACTTGGAGCGTTCATCATCGCTCCACCCACGTATTTCATGAAGGTCGTCGCCATAGCCAACCAAAAAGGAGGGGTCGGAAAGACCACCACAACCGTCAACCTTGCTGCCGCGCTTGCCCAATTGGGCAAGCGAGTGCTGTTGATCGATCTGGACCCGCAGGCCAATGCGACCAGCGGCCTCGGGATCGAGACGGAGGAAGGGTGTAGCCTTTATTCCGCTTTGGTCGATGACACCAATATTCAAGATCTAGTTCTAGAAACAGGTCGTGATGATTTCTGGATCATTCCAGCCGAGATGGACCTGGCCGGGGTCGAGATCGAGCTCGCTCGCCGCGGCGATCATCTCACCCGATTGCGTGACTTGCTCGCCGAAATTCGGGATCCTCGTTACTATGATTATTGCTTGATCGATACTCCGCCCTCACTCGGGGTGCTTATGACCTCTGCTCTCGCTGCTGCCGATGAGGTCCTAACCCCCTTGCAGTGCGAATTCTACTCACTCGAGGGTCTGGCAAAAATCACCCACGTCATCGAGCAAATCCGCGAATCCGGAGTGAATGATGAAATCCTCCACGAGGGCATCGTCATGACCATGTATGATGGCCGCACCAATCTGTCCCGGCAAGTGGTTGAGGAGGTTCGGGAGCACCTTTCCGAGCGCCTCTACGACTCCATCATTCCTCGCTCAATCAGACTTGGTGAGGCACCGAGCTTCGGCCATCATATTTTTGAGCACGATGCCGGAGGAGCCGCCGCTCACGCTTACCTTGCCGTTGCCAAGGAGTTCCTTGCTCGACACGCCTGAAAATGCATGTCCTCAAGCCTGTTTCGCGTTTGACAATCTGGAATTGTGACACTCATAGTTGCGCGCGCGGCTGTTGAGATCGGGGCGATGAGTTCGGGTGGGGTAAGTTCCACGGTTCTTTCTGATTCGAGCGTAAGGACTCAGGTCTCTCAGACGTAGCTTTACTAGGTCGCCGCGGCGATCCACTTTTCAACCAATTTAATCCATGTTTTCAAAATTTTTCAGTATGTTCTCAACCGATATCGGTATCGATCTCGGCACTGCGAACACGCTGGTCAACGTCAAGGACCAGGGCATCGTCCTTAGGGAGCCTTCGGTGGTAGCGGTCAAGGCCGGCACCAACGAAGTCCTCGCTGTCGGTGATGATGCCAAGCGCATGCTCGGCCGAACGCCGGGCTCCATTGTCGCGATTCGCCCCCTCAAGGACGGGGTAATCGCCGACTTTGAAGTAACCGAGGCGATGCTTCGCCACTTCATCCGCAAAGTCGCTCCTCGTCGCTCACGAGCGCGCGTGCTGATCGCTGTCCCCTCGGGTATCACCGAGGTCGAGCGCCGGGCGGTCAAGGAATCCGCCGAACAAGCTGGAGCGAAAGAGGTCTACCTCATCGAGGAGCCCATGGCTGCCGCAATCGGTGTCGGACTTCCAGTCCAGGACGCATCGGGCAACATGATCGTCGATATCGGCGGCGGCACCACCGAGGTTGCTCTCATTTCACTTTCGGGGATTGTCTACAGTCGCTCGGTCCGCACCGCTGGTGACGAACTGGACGAGGGCATCACTTCTTACATGAAGCGCTCATACAATCTCATGATTGGCGAGCGCACGGCTGAAGAGATCAAGATCCGCCTTGGTTCAGCCGTTCCACTTCCGAAGGAAAATACGATGGAAGTCAAGGGTCGCGACCTCGTCGCTGGCCTACCGAAGACCATCACCATCACTTCTCAAGAAATTCGCGAGGCCATGTCCGAAACGCTCAACACCATCGTTGATGCCGTCCGGACCACTCTCGAACGGTGCCCACCGGAACTAGCTGCCGACCTCGTTGACCGCGGGATCGTTCTCGCTGGCGGTGGTGCTCTCCTTCGAGGGCTCGATAAGCTCTTGCATGAGGAAACTGGTCTACCCGTCCACGTCGCCGAAGATCCCCTTTCTGCAGTCGCAGAGGGAACGGGCAAAGCTCTTTCCGAGCTTAGCTTCCTGAAGCGCGTCACTAATTCGGACTAAATCAATTCGCACCAAAGGACTATCCCACTTCAGACTTCGCTCTGACTTTCCCTCATGCGTCCAGCTCCCATCATCATTCTGAGCCTCGTGCTTTTGAGTTCGATCTTTGTATCGGTCTCCGAGAGCGCGATTGCGCGTGGCATTCGCCATGCGGGCTTCGGTGCGGTGCTTGCGCTGGTGCCTGAAGAAAGCCGGATCGCCGATGAACTGCGGTCGATGATCAATCGCACCCGTCTGGATGCGACTGATGCCGATAAAGCTCAAGAAGACAGCGCCCGACTGGCGCACCTGAAAGAATCGCATCCTGAAGCCCTCGAGAACTTTTCAGCCGTATTGGGCGAGCGGGGCCAGAATGTGCAATGGGTCCCAGCCCGTCCGCTTGAAGAACAGGCCCGCGCTGATATCCCTCGCACCTTGATCCTCGATCGCGGACAGCAACAAGGAATTGGCATTCAAGCCCTAGCCTTCTCTCCCGACGGATTTGCCGGGATTGTGGCGCTGGCTGAAGACCAGCGCTGTGTCGTCCTTCTCCTGACTGATCAACAATGTCAAATCGCCGCGCAAGTGCCCGGCGCTGGCGAGACCGGCATGCTCTGCGGTCTCGCTCCTCAATCAAATGAAGAGGAGCCCTTGCTCCTTCTCAAATACCTTTCGCGATACGCCAACCCCGAGCCAGGCACCGAGGTGCGCAGCTCCGGCATTGGCGGCCTATATCCCGCGAACCTACTCCTCGGAACCGTAGTGTCCTACAAAGCTGGTGACCTCCATGGTGAGGCATTGGTTCGTCCGGTGGTGAAGTTCGCGGAATTGGAGACTCTTCTCCTGACCCGCACTTCACTACCCTGATGTCAGCCTTAAGCACAAAAAGCGCCAGAATACTGATTCTCGCAGGACTCGTCCTGATGGGATCCGGCGCGCTTGCTTGGCGGCTTTACGACTTCCAGATCAAGCAGCAGCCCGAATTTCTGGCCAAAGTCCCCCAGCCCAGCCTGGTCACCACTCGTATCCCCGGAGTGCGGGGGCGCATACTGGACCGCAATGGCATCGTTCTCGCTCGTAACCGCATCAGCTACGAAGTTGATATCAATCTTCAGGTCCTCGCGGATGCCTATGCCGCTCGTTACAGCGATGACGCCAATCAGGACGTCGTGCGCAAAGATGGTGACGGTATGTTGCGCCAGCGAACCCAGAAGGACATCGTCAAAATTTTCAACGAATTCCTCATTCCTCGCCTGAAAGTTCATGATCTCGCGGCCAACTACAATGCAGGCGCATTGAGGAACCATTTCAACACTCACGGAGGTCTCGTCCCGTTCACTTATCGTGAAGACCTGAGTTTTGAGGAGTTTTCCCGCTATGCTGAGCACCGCCTCGAATTTCCAGGCCTGGAAGTGGTGGTGCGTCCACGCCGCGAATACCCATTCGGATCACTCGGTAGCCATCTTCTCGGCTACGTGAAACCGTGGGATAAAGGCGACATCTCGGCAGCCGACCGCGCCCTGTTCAGCCACTTTGTCGGTGACGTTGAGGGCGTCGCAGGCGTCGAGAAGACCATGAACTCCGCCCTGCTGGGTCCGCCAGGCAAGCAAGTCTGGTTGCGTGACGAGCGCGGGCACTACGTGCGCATCATCGAAGAACAGGATCCTGGACGCGGTGCCGACCTGCAAATGACCATTGATGCGAGGATTCAATTCTTTGTTGAAGAGGAGTTGCGACGCGTCGGGCGTGGTGCGGCAGTCGTTCTCGACGTGCAGACCGGTGAGGTTCTGGCCATGGCGTCGGTGCCGGACTTCAATCCCAACGACTTTATCCCGTCCATTTCGCAGTCGAAATTCGACCTTTATCGGGTCAATGAGGCGCGCCCCTTCACCAATCGAGCGATCGCGGCCTTTGAGCCCGGTTCGACATTCAAACTAGGCTCCGCCCTTTGCGGTTGCCACCACGGCCTGCGCCATCGCCAGTTCCATTGCTCTGGTGGGGTCAGCTACGGCAATACCTTCATGCGCTGCTGGATCCACTCGAAAGGCGGCCAGCACGGAACGATCAGCCTCGACGAATCCATCCAGCGCTCCTGTAATAGCTACTTTTACCTCCTCGCCAATGCCCTCGGCCCCGCGAAGATGGTCAATGATTTCGAGTCCATGGGCATCGGACAGCGCACGGGGATCAGGCTACCCAACGAATCTCCCGGAATTTTACCTGGTAGCTCGTGGTGGCGTCGTAAGAACCGTGGCTCGAAGTTGACCCCCGCTCTGACCGCTCAGCTCAGCATTGGTCAAGGTGATACCCAAGCCACTCCACTTCAGATGGCCTGCCTAACCGCTGCTATCGCTAATGACGGCATTCTCTGGAAGCCTCGCATCATCCAGCAATTTCAAGAACTTGGCATGGATGAGCCCAAGGTGACCCAACCTGAAATCCGCGCCGACCTGCAAAAGCTCGGATTTGCCCCCAGCGCCTTCACGACTATCAAGCGAGGCATGCGCTGGGCGGTTGGTAAACCAGGCGGCACTGCTTCTCGGGCTGGTCTTGAGGGGGTCCTTGTTTGCGCCAAGACCGGCACCGCTCAGACCATTGACCGGGGTAAAAAATCGCAGAATGCTTGGACGGTTTCATTCGCTCCTTATGAGGCACCCAAATACGCGGTGGTCGTCATGGTGAGAGGTGGCGAATCCGGCGGACTCGTTGCCGCTCCTATCGCGGGGCGCATTTACGACAAGCTCTTCGCTCTCGACGACCAGGCTCTGCCTATCGAACCAATCCCTGCCTATCCCGGCAATCTTCGCAAGGTCGTCAGCGTCGATCGCAATTCTTTCTCAGTTGAGACCTCCGGACCGCCGCCTAGCCGCGCCGTGGTCGTCTCTCCAGCGCCCAGTCAGCCCATCCCTCAACCCCGCGTCCGCGATGAAGCAGATGTTGAAGGATCCGTTGTGCGTCGCGCCGTTCCTGTTCGTCCGAATCGTCCTAGCCCCCGCCCGCAAGCGCGTCGGGTGCGCCCACAAGCTCGCCGGGCCGTGCCGGTCGAACCACCAATCAGACGGGCAGTTCCCGTCGAATAGACCTCTTTTTTAGAACTCACTCTTTGTAAAATTCAAACCACATCCATTCAATGTTGCAACGACTCAAAATAGCACTCGGTCTCGGCCAACCCGACCCGACCGAAGGAAATACCATCATCATTAACGCCGAGCGCCTTGAGCGCCGCGTCGCCCTCCTCGAGAACGGCGTCGTCGAAGAATACACCGTCGAGCGCGAGGGCGACGACAATATCGTCGGTGGCATCTTCAAGGGACGCGTCAAAAACATCGAGCAAGGTCTCAAGGCCATGTTTGTAGACATCGGGCTCGAGAAGAATGCCTTTCTACACTTCTGGGATGCCATCCCCGCCGCTCTCGATAGCGGTATGGAAGAGATCGAGCGCGCGGGGCGCCCGAAGAAGAAGCAGCCCAAGATCACCTCAAAGGACATCCCCAGCATCTACCCAGTTGGCTCTGAAATCATGATTCAGGTCAGCAAGGGGCCTATCGGAAACAAGGGCCCTCGGGTCACCACCAACATCTCCCTGGCTGGTCGCTACCTCGTCCTGATGCCCTATTCCGAGCAATTCGGGATTTCGCGGAAGATCGAAGAACCGAAAGAACGTCAACGTCTGCGCAAGATCATGCAGAGCCTCGAAGTGCCGGAGGGCATGGGGATCATCATGCGCACCGTGGCTCAAGGCCAGCGCGCCCGCCACTTCGTCCGCGACTTTCACATGCTGCTCGAGCAGTGGCGCGAGGTCGAAGCCAAGCGCGACAGCCAGCCCGCTCCCATTGCGGTATTCCGTGAGCCAGGCCTCATCGAGCGCACGGCACGCGACTTTCTGACCGATTCCGTCGACCAAGTGATCTGCGACGACCTCGAAACCACCGAGCAAATCCGCGAAGTGGTTGGCAAGCTCTCCCGCCGTGCCAAGCGCCGCATTTACCACCTCCCATCCAGACGCTCGATCTTCCAGAAAGTCGGCATTCAGAAGCAGATCGACGAAGCCTTCAGGCGTCAGGTCTGGCTTCCATGTGGTGGTTATATCGTCATTGACGAGACCGAGGCCCTGATCGCTATCGACATCAATACCGGCCGTAACAAAGGCGGCAAGGATGTTGAAAAAACCATTCTGCAAACCAACCTCGAAGCCGCCGAAGAAGTCGCTCGCCAGCTCCGCTTGCGCAATATCGGGGGTCTCGTCGTGGTCGACTTCATCGATATGCGCCATCGCCGTGACCAAATGGCGGTCTACAAGGCCATGCGCGAACGGGTGAAGCGTGATAAAGCAAAAACCCAAGTGCTGCAGATTTCTTCCATCGGCCTGATGGAAATGACCCGTCAGCGTCTCAACGAATCGCTTCGTGAGACCATGAACGACCCCTGCCCATACTGTAACGGTCACGGCGTGATTAAGTCGGTCATGACCATGTCAGTCGAAATTCAGCGCCGACTCAACACCCTCATCCAACGCGAGCGCGATAAGATCGGTGATTTGGTCGTGGTCGTGAACCCTGAAGTTCTCAATCGATTCCGTGAAGAGGACTCCAAGCACTTTGTCGAGCTTGAGCGATCGCACCACGGTCGCATCACCTTCCGTTCGGATCCAAGCATGCACCGCGAGCGTTTGCTGGTGATGGATGCCACCAATGACAAAACCTTGATCGAAGAGAATCACTAAGGGTCCCCTCTGCATGAAACTCAATCGTCTTTCTCTGTGTGCCGGGCTAGGTCTGTTGCTATGTCAATTTGGCTTCGCTCGGACCTACACCAATACCGCAGGTCGGACGATTGAGGCTACTTTCGTCAGTGCGACTGAGACTGAGGTGACCCTCAAGCTCAAGCGCACAGGAAAGTCCTACACCCTCCCCATCGCCAGCCTGTCAGCAAAGGACATTGACTTCATTGCTCAAAAGCGTGCCGAGCAGTTCAAGCTCGAGGAGCTCGATATCAATCGTCAGGCCAGTAAGAGAGCCTTGCTGAAGCTAGTCGATTTTGCCGAGGCGAATCGTGGTAAGAAAGTCGGTAACGGCGAGTGTTGGACCTTGGTCAACAACGCCTACAACGAAACCGGAATTTCCCGCCCTGGCGCGGATCAACGGGTTTGGGGGCGTTTGGTCGATTGGAAAAACGAAGAGATCCAACCGGGCGACGTTCTCGAGCTACGCGCGGCGACTTTCTCCAATGGAATGAAAACTGGCCCCGCTCACACCGCTCTGGTCATCAAGGGTGGTAAGCGCAAGGGCCAGATGACGGTGCTGCACCAAAATTGGGGCGGCGGAAACAAGACCGTGGCTGAAGCGGACTTTGATCTCTCGCTGATGACTGTTGGCGAAGCGATGATCTATCGCTACGAGATCACCGCTGATTGAACCCAAACCGATACAACTCATGAAGCTCATCCTTTCCCTGCTACTTATTCCCTTCATTAGCCTTAGCGCATTGGCTGAAATTCCTCCTTTGCCTGAAGAATTGCTAGTAAAAATGAAAGCCGTCGGCCTCGAGAAGCAAGGAGAGCTTGAGGTTTCCAAGGACGATTTTCAGAGGATCTTTGCCGCCGGCGTGCTTGAAAAGGTCTTCAAGCAACTGGAGAAGGTCGAGGATGCCAGCAGCTACCAGTTCCAAGATGCAAAGGGGGTCGGCGTGAGCCTCATGCGCATTCGCTTCGCGACGCCCCTGACCGACGAAGAAATTCGGGAGCTCTCCAGCATCGAGGCACTGACTTTGGAGAAGTCCTTGGAACGGATGAAGATGGCTAAATTCTTCGTCGATTTTGAAGAACCCAAAAAGCCCGAACAGTTGGGAGCAAACTACTCGGACTCCTTCACCTACTCGCTGCAGGAGGCTGGCAAACCGGATAAGTTCACCATCGCCCGCACACGCCACTACGGACCCGGTCACCTGGTGATTCTCACGACCGTGAATGGTGAGTTCAAGGCTGCCGAATTGGAAAAATGGGTGAAACTCTTGCCTGAGACCAAGCTGCAGCCAGCGCCCCAAGTGGACCCAAATGAAGATAACGCCGCCACGGCGGATGAAATGGAATCCGGGAACTAGCGAATATCTCTGGATTGCTCCTACCTAGTATTTTCACTGACGTGAATTTCACGCTTCAATTTCGATGACTTGAGTGACAGGCTACGCGCAATGTCATTCTACGAGGAATTATTCGATCTGAAGGGCCGCGTCGCGGTAGTAATTGGCGGGACTGGTGAACTCTGCGGCCACATGGCCATCGGGCTGGCTCGGGCGGGTTGTGAAGTGGTTATTTCGGGCCGCAACGAAGAAAAGGCCGAGGACAAGATCAAGATGATCGAGGACGCCGGTGGTAGCGCCTATTTTGTGGAAGCTGAGGTCACCGAGCGTGGTTCTTTGGAGGCTCTCGTCGATATTGTTAGCGAGCGCTCGGGTCGCATCGATATCCTGATCAACGGCGCAGGTGTTAATTCGGCCACTCCCTTCATGGAAATCGATGACAAAGAGCTCAATCGCATTCTCAACGTCGACTTCAAGGGGCTGTTCCGCGCCTGCCAAGTTTTCGGACGTTACTTCCTTGAGCACGATCGCCCAGCCTCCATCATAAACGTCGGCTCGATCTCCGGGCTAAATCCCCTTTCCCGGGTCTTTACCTACTCCGCCAGCAAGGCCGCTGTTCACAATTTGACCCGTAACCTCGCTCGTGAATGGGCTGAAAACGACATTCGCGTGAACACGCTGATCCCCGGTTTCTTCCCAGCTGAACAGAACCGCGCCGTCCTTGACGAAGCTCGTGTTCTCGAAATTCTGCGCAAGACCCCAGCTTCGCGCTTTGGTAACCCTGAAGAGCTGATCGGCGCTGTCCTGCTACTCGCTAGCCCCAAGGCGGGCTCATTTATCACGGGAACCGAAGTGGTGGTCGATGGTGGCTTCCAAGCGATGAGCATCTGACCACTCCGCCAAATGGACGCTTCAAAATTCGTCAGCTTCGCCAAACAATCAGGCCCAGGCTGGCTACAGGCCGCCGTTACCCTCGGTGGTGGGTCACTCATTGGGGCACTGTATCTAGGTGTCATTGGTGGCTTTGAATTCATGTGGCTTCAGCCACTGGCCATGCTCTGCGGGGTCATCATGCTGTCCGCTATCAGT
>CAXIBU010000036.1:0-17964 GCA_964021555.1 uncultured Verrucomicrobiales bacterium
GCTTGGAATAATGCGCCATCGAGCGGAGCGGATTCGTTGGTCGATAGCATCATTGGCGCTCAGTCGAACCGGCTGATCTTGATCTTCGTGCTGCTCGCATTTGCCATTCTGGTCGGCCCCGTCAACTTGTTCGTCTTTGCGCCGATTGGCCGCAGGCACCGTCTCTTCTTCACCACCCCGCTCATCGCGATCGGCACCAGCTTGTTGCTAGCGATCGGAGTGGTCATCAGTGATGGATTCGGCGGCACTGGCACCAGAGTCGCCCTGGTCGAGATCGAAAATACCGGAGATGGCCACCGCGCCCATATCATTCAAGAGCAGGCGGCACACCTCGGGATTGTCTTCGGCACCAGCTTCCTTTTGGAGTCTGGCACCAGCATCCGCCCCTTCGAATCTTTGGAAACCGAATTTTCGCAGTTCAGCGACGAAGCACTCGCCAGTGCCTCATTCAACCTCAGCACCGAGCGCGTGCAAGATGGCATCGAGGCCAGCGGCGACTGGTTCTCCTCTCGATCCGATGTCGCCCAGCAGCTACGCAATACCCGACCAGGGCGAGGCGAGGTGACGGTCACTGCTAACGGAGATTCCTTGGAGCTCAGTCATAGCTTCAACTTCAACTTCGACCGGATCTACTACCGCGACGACGACGGAGAGCTATGGACGGCTGAATTTGTCAAAACCGGGACGCCCGCGCGTCTGACCAAAGTCAAACCAAGTTCGTGGCGAGACACCATGACCGGAACTCGATCATTGATGAGTGCGGCCACGCGCAAGAGCTTCGACTCGGTCATCGACCGCAGAGGCCGATTCTTCGGCTTGAGCACGGATTTTCCAATGATCGAGACCTTGGATTCCATCGACTGGGAGGAATCCCGGACGCTGGTCACTGGCACCGCAAAATCAACCAATCGCTAAACCTTCTATCTGGATATCTTCATGAGCGATCCCGCCATCCGCGTCCAAAATCTGAGCCGTCAATACGGCAAACTCTTCGCCGTCCAAGACCTGAGCTTCGAAATCCCGCGCGGCGACGTCGTCGGGTTCGTCGGTGCCAACGGTGCCGGCAAAACTACCACCATGCGAGTGCTTGCCACACTTGATTACCCCAGTGCCGGGACCTGTGAGGTGCTGGGACACAATGTCGTGCTGGAGCCCGAGAAGGTCCGCCATAAGATTGGCTGGATGCCTGATGACCTCGGGAACTTTGAGAATGTCACGGTGATCGAATTTCTCGATTTCTATGCCAGGGCCATGGGCTTCAAAGGCAAGGAAAGGCGCGAGCGCATCGAGGAAGTCATGGACTTCACCGAGTTACACCCGCTCGCAGACCGCCTATCGGATAAGCTTTCCAAAGGTCAAACCCAGCGACTCGGCCTCGCCCGCGCGCTGATCCACGATCCTGAGATCTTGATCATGGATGAGCCGGCCGCTGGTCTCGACCCGAAGGCCAGGGTAGAGCTGAAGCGACTAATTCGAGTGCTCGCTGACGATGGCAAGACCGTCTTTATTTCGTCACACATCCTCTCGGAGCTCGGTGAGATGTGCGATAACCTACTCTTCATCAATGGCGGGAAAGCCGTTCACTACGGCAGCGCCGAAGAGCTTCAGCACGGCGGTGATGCCTCGGGCTCTGCCGTCTACCGAGTCCATGTGCATGGCGATCCTCAAGCTGTCGGTGCTTGGGCGGAAATGAACCCTTACGTCGAGTTTTCGGAATCCTTAAAACTCGGAGGTCGCATCAAGATCGAATCTGCCGATCCCGAAGTCGCCGCCGACGTGCTTGCCCGCATGATCAACTCCGGCCTGAAGATCACCGAATTCCACCGCGAACAGCGGAATTTGGAAGATGCCTTCATCGACATTCTCAGCCAGGGCACGCCTCACACCACTCCACCGCCAATCCCAATCGCACCGCCGGCCCCGAACCCCTGAGCGCCCGATGTTTTCTTTAACCCAAAAGAGCAAGCTGGATAGCATCGATTCAAGGATCAACAATTTCCCTGAATGGATGCCCCCCATGCTGGTTAAAGAACTCCGTCAGGGGCTCCGCACCCGTAGTTTCGTTCTGGGACTGATCGTGAGCCAACTGATCCTCTATTCCTGTGTTCTCATCGGCTTCAATGTCGGTTCCAGATCCGCAGGCGGAGAGATGCTCAGTGGCTTTCTCATCGGTATCAGCTTTGTGATGGCAGCCATCATCCAACCGCTTCGCGGCATCAATGGCATCGCAGGAGACATGAAATCCAAGACCCTCGAACTGATGGAAATGACCCGTATGAATGCGCTCGGTATCATCACAGGAAAATGGGTCTCCTTGTTCAGCCAGACCCTTCTTTTCTTCGTCACCTTGCTCCCTTACCTGATCTTCCGCTATCTCTTGGGTGGGATGGATCTCATCGTTGAATTCGGCCTCATCGCTTTGGCCCTCTTGAGTTCAGCGGTCTTCATCGGTCTCGCCCTATGCATTTCTTGCACTCGGTCAGTGATTCTCAGGAGCATCTTTATTGTTTCCAGCGCTATTATTGGTGCCGCGGCTTTGGATATTTATGACCTGTTGGACCCAATGGCAGACCTCTTCGACGGTAGGCACAGATTTCATCCGGTAGTCTTTATTTTCCTGTCCGCGACCTCATTGAGCTTTCTCACCTACCTCATTTTGGAATGTGGTGCGATGTTCTTCGCCCCACCAGCCATCCAGAAAGACGAACGAATTCGACTGAACTGCATTTACTACGCTGCAGGCATGGGCTTGATCTGCTTGATCACCGCCACCCCCTTCTTCGAAGTCTTTGTCGCGTCCACGCTGTTTTTCGCGGGGATCCGTCTGTGCGGAGGTCATCACCTTCACAATCCAAAAGTCGCAGTTGACCTCCAACAAATTCGATTCGCTCAAGGCCCCTTACGAGTCATCCTGTCAGCAGGATGGCCTGCTGGATATCTCAGTTTTCTGGTTTTGAGTCTAATCTCAGTCACTGCTGCCACTTTCAGTAACGGGCTGGACCTCGATGACGAGAGTCTCTGCTACACCTTGGTCAGCGCCATTTCATTCAGCGTCATTGCCGCTGAGCTCCTGAAGCACAAGATTCCACACAGGCCGACTTGTTTCCTCATTACCTTAGCAGTTCAGAGCACGACTTGTCTTATGGCACTATTTATCGAAGGTGCGACCCGAAGCAACGAAGCCGCAGAAGTCTTAACGATCATACCGCTTGCCCAGATCGTGACCTTCAAAGCTTCGTATCAAGCTGACGAAGTCGCCATGCTTTGCAATCCAGCCTACATCGTCATCGCTATCCTTATTTCGTGGAAGACACTTTCCAGACAAGCGCCCGCCCCAAGTTTCGCAAAAGCCTAGCCTTTAATTTCACCCATCATGTTCTCTTTCAAAAAGAAACCCGCGCTCGATGCCATTGATTCGCGCATCAATAACTTTCCCGATTGGATGCCCTCCATGCTGGTCAAAGAGCTGCGCCAGGGGCTTCGCACGCGCGGCTTTGTGATCGCACTCATTGCCAGTCAGGCAATTCTCTTTATGATCTTGCTGGGTTCTCTCACCAGTGATTCCCCGCAGGCCGCCGGTCAAATGATCAATGGATCCATCATTACGGTTTTTGCCATTCTCACGGTCATCATCCAGCCACTCCGCGGGATCAATGCGATTACCCATGACATCAAGTCGAAGACGCTTGAATTGATGCAGTTGACGCGAATGAACTCGACTAAAGTCGTGGTTGGCAAGTGGGTTTCCATCTACACCCAGACGCTGCTCTTTGCGGTGACTCTGTTCCCCTATTTTGTCCTTCGTTATTTCTTCGGCGGGATGGACATTACCACAACGGCTTTCACCCTGATGGGCTTGCTACTCGCTTCTGCTTTGCTAAGCGCGATCACCGTGGGGCTTTCAGCCAACAAATCGATCATCATCCGCGGGCTCTTTATCTGCGTGGCTGGCTTCTTGCTCTTGAGCAGTGGCTTCAGCTTTCTAATCGGAAGGATGATGACCGGTTCCGTGACTAGCGGCGGCTTTTGGTCGAGTGGCGTTAGTTCGATTATCCTGTGGGTTCTAGTCGTCGCCTACGTTTCTTTCCTATTCCTCGAGCTAGGCTCCTCGGTCATCGCTCCGATCTCAGAAAATCGGCAGACTCGACTGAGATTGACCTCTCTCGCATTTATCGCGGTATTTGCCGGAATTTGTCTCTTGGGTGGCGTCGGATTTCCCGGCGTGCTGGCTGCGACTTTGATGGTCGCTCTCGCCTTCATGTTCCTGTCCAGCTACCTCTTCGTGACACCCAATACGGCTAAGAAATTCCTCAGCAAGGGCCCCCTCGGGAGCATCCTCGGTCGCTTCCTTTATCCTGGCTGGCCTGCGGGATACCTCTTCTTTCTCGTGATCTCCATCTTGATGATCCTGCTATCCCAGGTCAGTTCCACTTCGGGGCTTCATGATTCTTCTTACTCCATTAGCTTCACCTTTCTGGGGGCTCTTTCTCTGAGCCTGATTCTCATCGAATTGCTCGTCCCGAAGACTTTCGCACGCTTCGCCTTTCTGATGATCATGCTGATCTCGCAGACCTTCATCTTGTTCATCGCCTTTTTACTGTCTACCGCCATGACTAGCTCCGAGATTCTCCTCTTCTCATGTGTGGTGCCCATTTGCCAACTGGCCGCCATCGAAAATTCGGCGATTGCCGAGTCCGCTCGGATGGTCTCCTATGTCGTCAATTCGGTCTACATTCTAGGCGCTGTATTCCTCGCCTGCCGTCGCTTCGGCTATTACCGCGAACTGGAAGACAGCGTGCGCTTGAGCCTACAAGAAGCACCTAAATCAGACGACTAATGGCTGACTCACTCACGGTTCAGATTCTCGACGAAGCCCGCTTGGAGGCCCAGCGCTTCGCCGAATTTGCGAGCCTGCCTTTTCATCAACAAAAGTGGCGAGGCTCCGCTGGAGAAATGGCGGGCAGCGGCGTGGGTAGCTCGGTCGACTTTCATGACCAACGGCTGTATGCGCCGGGTGACGATCCGCGCCACATCAATTGGCAAGCCTTCGCCCGCAGCGGCGATTATCAAATGAAACTCTACCGCGAGGAGGTTCGTCCGGAATTGATCCTTTTGTTAGACGCCTCCGCCTCGATGACCGCCTATCCGGCAAAGGCCAGGCGCTTTGCGGAGCTACTCTACTTCGCGCTCGCTTCATCGGCCAAGGTCGGTGCCCACGTTCAGACCTTTTTAGTCGGAGGCGATGACTTTCGACTGCTCGACCCTTCGGCACTGGAGACTCATTCTTGGTTAGACGAATTCC
Source organism: uncultured Verrucomicrobiales bacterium (assembly GCA_964021555.1). Lineage (GTDB taxonomy): Bacteria > Verrucomicrobiota > Verrucomicrobiia > Verrucomicrobiales > Akkermansiaceae > CAXIBU01. The sequence goes on from CAXIBU010000036.1 coordinate 5,303, forward strand.
ACCAACTCGCCGCCAAGAGCCAGACCGCGCCGGCCATCGGGGCCTTTCCGCTGCGGCCAAAGTCGATGCGACTTTTCATCTCCGACCTGCTCTACCCCGCCGATCCCGAGGAGATCTTGAAGCCACTCAATCATCAGAGCGCTCATACCATGGTCATCGCGCCGCAAGCCAAAGAGGAATCCGATCCCGATTGGGCTGGCAACTATCAGTTCCACGACCCAGAAACTGGCAGAGACACTCCAATGAATATCGCACCCGAGGCGCGCCAACGCTACCTCGATGCCTATCGCGACCACCTAGGTAACTGGCAGCGCGCATGCACGCGGCAGCGCTGCACATTTGTCACAGCACCAGCCGCCGAGCCCCTTGAGGCACTGGCTTCGAGTTTCTAGACTTTTGCTTGCATCCACTTACCCGAAAAGTGCAAGCGGCTGAAAAGGATCGCTTGGGTCACCAAATCTAGCGCAATCACCATCCACACGTGCAACAGCGTGCCGTGGAAGACGTGAACGACCATATACAAGCCCAGCAAGCGGTAGAACACCATGCTCAGGTAAGAGGTCTGCATCACCAGTCGGCTCGCCCCGGCACCACGCATCGACATCTTGAGCACGATACAAGTGGCAAAGAAGGGCTGCGTCAGCCCACAGAGCTGGATCAAAGGCGAGGCCAGGGATAAAATCAGTTCGTTATCTCGGCTAATGGTGGAAACTAGCAGTTGCGGCACCACTAGGAATAGAATGCCCACGCTGGTCATGAAAACGACCCCGATTTTCCAGGCCTCGCGAACGGCTTTGGCTGACTTCTCCGGATTATTGGCCCCCAGATATTGACCCGCCAAAGTCTGCGCAGCCACTCCGAGAGCGAACCCTGGAAGGTAGGAGAAGCTTTCAATTCGGATCGCCACCCCGTGCGCCCCGAGCGCGCCATCTACATTCAATTGCTCGATGAAGCGTAGCCCCATGAAATTGATTGCCCACATGCCGAGGATCTCCATTGCTGAGGGAACTCCGACACGTAGCACACGCATCGAAACTTCTCGATTGGGCCTCAAATTCGGCCATTCCAAGCGCACGGCCACACCGCGCTTTTCTTCGCGTTTGGCCGATTGTCTCTTCGAGGAGATCTTCCACAGGGCCAGCACCACCCCACAGCCCCAACCAATCACCGTGCCGAGGGCGATCCCAGCCACCCCCATGTCGAACCAGTTCACCAAGGCCAAGCTGAAGGCAATATTAACCACATTGACCACGCAGGTGATGCCGAACGGAGTCCGCGTATCGCCAGAGCCCCTCAAGGTCGCGTTTACCGCAACCATCACGCCGGTTAGAGGCGAACTCAACGACAGAATGGCAATGTATTCCCAAGCGAATTTCGAGGCCTCGACACTCAGTCCAACGAAGCTAATCAGCGCCTTTCCAAAAATCAGTAAGCAGGCACATGAAAAGCAGCCCGCGAAGAACCCCATGACAATCGATTGGCCGAGGGCTTGCTTAGCTAGCAACTCGTCCCTGCCACCAATCGCCCTTGAAACGAGCGCATTGGTCCCGGTCGCTACCGCTCCCTGTAAAATAAACAAAAGCCAGGCGATGTAGGAGCCAAAGGACATCGCATCAAGGATCGGCGTATTCAGGTCAGGCGTGGCCGTGACCCCACCCGCGATTGCCATATCCGTAAAAGACACTGCTGAACCCATTGCAAATTCGAGCAGCGGCCAAATCGCCAACACGATCACCTGCCGACGCAGCGATAGCCCTTTGAGACGACCACCGAGTTCGCCCGATGCTTCCGTTACGGACTCATCGGTGCTTACGACAGGCTGCTTATCTCTCATTCGTGTGCTTTCAGGGGGGAGCGCAGGGACTTAGCACACAGTTCCGGCGCAAGCCATCCCAATCCGTCACTCTTGAGATTCTCCTTCTGCGGCCTCTTGAGACCATTGATTACAGACCTTGGAAATGTCATCCTCATGCCCGTAAATCATCAGAACATCGCCCGGCTTAATCATAACATCCTTGTCCGGAGCACCGATGAATTCATCGTTCTTGCGGTGCACATTGAGCACAATGATCCCGAGATCAGAGGGGCGGCTTTCCTTTAGCGTCTGATTCGCAATCGAGTGGCTCTCATCCACCTCAAAGTCGGAGACGCAATAGCCCCGATCAACTTTCAATAGCAGATCGTAGTTATGGATCTGGTGAACCCCCACTGATTGCAGAATTTTCCGCATCACAACATCGACCGGGCGGCTAACGATCTTGAGATTCGCTGCCAAGCCGACCGTAATCACCGAGAGCACCAGGAGCCCAATGATCGCGGTGCCCCGCCAGATACTTTCTGCCTCCCGCGCGCTCATCAGGGTCACGATCAAAGTCGCCAACGCTGAAGTAAGACCAATGTTTCCCGCAATGATCAGCCAAGTGACAATCTTACGCCGCACCGGATGCTCCACCACCTGCTCGGCTTCCGTCGTGGTAAATCCAACGCCAAAAAATGCCGAACTCGCTTGGAATTTTGCAATTTCCTCCGACAGCCCCGTCAACATCAGCGCCGTCGAGCCGAGCCTCACTGCCAGCAGCGAGACCATGATGATGAAGACGAGTCCTAAAATTGCTCCCATGCCGACGAACTTGCCCCAAATCCGCCTCTGAGATCAATCCTTCGTTCTCATATCACCGAACTATTCCGCATCAGCGTGACGCAACAATTGATCAAAGCAACCAAAGCGAGATTGCCTTTCGGTGCATCCCGTGCATGGTCATGCGCCTCGACCATGGCTAAGAATTCAATCTCCAACCTTCCCGGCTTCCGCGATCTCACTCCTGATCTATGCCTTTTCAGGAACTACCTTTTTGAGACCTGGCGGCGCGTGGCGAACCGTTATGGATTCGTCGAATACGAGGCCCCTGCACTCGAGCCCACCGAACTTTACCTGAAAAAATCCGGTGGTGAACTCAGCAGCCAGCTTTTCAGCTTCGAAGACCAGGGCGGTCGCCAAGTCACCCTTCGCCCCGAGCTCACTGCTTCTTTGGCACGCATGGCCGCAACCTATCAGCGCGAATATCCCAAGCCGCTCAAGTGGTTCGAGATCGGTGAATGCTATCGCTACGAGAGCCCTCAAAAAGGCCGTCTGCGCTCTTTCTACCAGTTCAATGCCGACATCCTCGGTGAGGCTGGCACTGGGGCTGATGCCGAGCTGATCTCCGTCGCCATCGATACCATGCGCGAGCTCGGATTTTGCGAACAAGATTTCGTCGTCCGCCTTTCGGACCGCAACGCATGGGTCGACTTCGCGGAGGCCAATCAAATCGCACCCGAACAACTTGCCGACTTTCTTAGTGTGGTCGATAAGCTCGAACGCGACAGTGCCGAAGAGACCGACAAAAAACTCGTGCCTTGGTCGCTGACTCGCACCGATCTTGAGAAATTCATCAACGACCCAGGTAATGCCTCGGAGGCCTACCAGGAAATTTCAGCCAATCTCCAAGCTCGCGGGCTCGCCGACTTTATCGAACTCGATCTCTCCATCGTTCGCGGCCTCGCTTACTACACCGGCACGGTATTTGAAATCTTCGATACCAAGAAGACCCTCCGCGCCGTCGCTGGTGGTGGACGATATGACACGCTCATCGACAGCCTTTCAGACGGCTCAGTCGACCTGCCGGCCACCGGATTCGCCATGGGCGATGTTGTCATTGGGCACCTCATCGAACAGAGCACCGAACCGACCTTGCGTTTCGAAAGTTGGAAGCGCGAAAACCGCCCCGTCGAGATCTATGTCGTCATTGCCGATGAGGCGAACCGCCCTCAAGCACTGAAGGTCGTTCAGGACCTGAGAGATCACGGAATTCGCGTCGATTACCCGCTGATGCCCGCGAAGTTCAACAAGCAATTCAAAGCCGCTGAGGCCTGCCGCGCACGCTTCGCCCTAATCATTGGAAGTGAATTTCCAGAGCTATCTTTGAAGATACTCGCCTTCCGCCAGGAAGAGTCCTATCATGCCACCGAAGAGCTTCCAGCTCAGCTCAAGAAGCGCTTGAGCGAACCCGATGGACCGCTCTTAGCATAAACTTCAACATCACTGAATCATGTCACCTCTAGGACTAATGGAAATCGGCCTCATCGCCTCAATGCTAGGCGGCAGCACACTCGTCCCTTCACCGAGCGACGGACCAATGAGCATCCTCACCCGAAGCGTCATTCAGATGGTCATGCCCGCGTATTTTGTAAGCTCCTCCCAAAAGCATGAGGTGATGGAGATGCAGCTTGAGGCCATTGAAGTCGCACCAGAAAATTGAGCTCTTGATTCAAATATCATTATGATCGGCGGATTCACCTCAATTTTCATGGTCGCAGGCTTCTTTTCAGGAGCCAGCCTGCTCCCCACCCCTAGCGATGGACCGGCAATGGTCCTCACCAGGAGCATCGCCCAACTGACTCTTCCCGTTCTCCTTCTAAAAGATTCGCAAGTTGTCGAAGCACCAGCAATAGAACGCGTCCCCTAGTCACCAATTACTCAATCACCAATCACTCCAAAAATGGTCCGTCTACTCTTCCTCGTATCCATTCTCCTCATGGCTCTCGGCTTCCTCGGCTTTTTCGGCTGGGAGCTCGTAGGGGCTAGCAAACAATCCCCTACCGCTCTGGCCCCAGCCGCCATCGGCAGCCTGATGTTTATCTGCGGCCTCTTTACCAAAATGAGCCGTCCCATCGGTATTCACGCCGCCGTCTTCGTTGCGCTCCTCGGGGTCATCGGCTCAATGGTCCCGCTGATCAAGCGTGGCTTCGACTTTAGCGATGCCGCCGTTAAGCTTTCCGGAGCGGGTGCCCTGATCATGATCTACTTCATCGTCACCTGCGTCCGCTCATTCCTCGCCGCTCGCCGAGCGCGCAAGGAAGCGCCTCAAGGCTGACCTTTTGGATCAACAAATTCCCCTTGCGGGAAACCATTCCGAGGCCACTCTCCCCCATGCGCCTCTACCAGTTCAACCGCGAACAAATCCTCCCCATCTCGGTGGCGGAGGCGTGGGACTTTTTCTCACGCCCATCCAATCTCGAAGCCATCACCCCTCCCGAGCTGGGATTTGAGAGCGTCTACCAGTCGCATGAATCCTTGGTGCCAGGCATGCTGATCGTTCATCGCATCCAGCTTGCACCACTGATTAAGATCAACTGGATCTCCGAAATTCGCTACCTTGAGGAGCAGCACTCTTTTGTCGATGAGCAGCGCTCCGGCCCCTACGCCTTCTGGCAACATCGTCACAGCTTCGAGGAGCATCCAGATGGCACACTCATGCGTGATGAGGTCAATTACGCCCTGCCCATGGGTATTTTCGGAGCTTGGGCAGAACCCCTTATCGTCAGACCTCAGCTAAGGAAGATCTTCAAATTCCGATTCGACACCATTGAGAACTATTTCAAAGGCCGAAAAGCTAGCTAGCGAACTCAAAGACCAAGCGCGAGGTTCTCGAGATTCAAACTGGCGTCACTTCGGACGAAACCCGCTCAACCTCATCCGCACGATCAGACAGGCCGATATTGCGGAGGAAAATGCAGTAGTTTTCAACCAAGGCATCGTATTCTTCACGAACCTTTGAGGCATTTTCTCTCATGATCGGCTCGGCCATGGCAAAGTGACTCAAGGCCTCGGTATTTTCTCCCATCAGAGCGTGGATGATGGCCACCGCGGCATGCGAGGTCGCTGTGTCCAAATGCTGATCACCGAGAACTCGCTGGCGAATTTCAAGAGATTGATCAAATAGCTCGGCGGACGCCGCATCTTCCCCTTCCTGCTGCAAGAGAACAGCGTAATTGTAACGAACCGAAGCCGCCAATTCCTCGTCGGCAGACTCCTTGGCCTCCACCACTTCAAGCGCCTCCTGGTAGTATTTCCGGGCACCTTCGATGTCGCCTTCCGACTTCACCAACATGGCCAAATTGTTCTTCACCCGAGCAACGCCGATTGGCTCACCACTCGACTTACTAAAATGCTCAATCGCACGGCGGTAATGCTCTTTTGCTTCTTCGATGCGCCCCATGTTGTCCAGGAGAGTGCCAAGCGCACCATTCAAACGGCCTAGATCAAGCGCGGGAACTTCATGACTATTAAGCAGATAAGTTGCCTCAAACAAATCAGCCAGAGCCTCCTCGTTGCGGCCTTCGAGCTGCAGTAGTTCAGCGGAAACCTCAAGGTAAGACGATGCCTTGCGCGCCGAATCCAAAGTCCGGTAAAGCACATTGGTCGCCTCTTTCGCGAGCTCGTCGCGAGCTTCCAGAGCCTCGTCGTGACGCCCTTGATTCCACACCGTTATCGTTCTCTCTCTCAAGCTGTTACGCAGTTGAACGAGTTCGTTATTATCTTCAGTTGGAGTGAGTGGCCGCATCCGTCCGCGTAATTTGCCCAAAAGGATCCAACCTTGCAACTACAAAGCTAGATAACTCCAATCAAAACTAGTCGAATCAACTGACCCACTCGCCTGAGTGCTTGCCTCTTAGCCAATCGCCTCCTAAGAGATCCCTATGTCATCTGTCGTTTTACTCTTCTCAGGACAAGGGGCCCAACGGGTCGGAATGGGCCGCGATTTCTACGATTCCTCACCGGAAGCCCGCGCCCTATTCGAAAAAGCCGCCGAAACTCTGCCCGAACTGCAATCAGTCATGTTCGACGGGCCGGACGAGCAATTAACTCGGACCTCATTCTGTCAGCCCGCCCTCTACTTGCACGGCTTGGTTGCTCTCGAGATGCTGAAGCTCGCCGTTCCCAATCTCGATCCCGTCGCAGCAGCAGGACTTTCACTCGGTGAGTTCACCGCCCACGCCGCAGCCGGATCCTTTGACTTCAATACCGGCCTCAACATCGTTGCCCAGCGCGGGCGCTTCATGGAAGAGGCCTGCGAAGCCACCGATGGTTCCATGGCCGCCATGATCGGCGGAGATGAAGAAGCAGTCAAAAAGCTCGCCGAAGATACTGGCGTCGACGTCGCGAACTTCAATGCTCCCGGCCAAATCGTTCTTTCCGGCTCCGTCGCTGGGATCGATCAAGCCGTCGCCCAGGCCAAGGAACGCGGCATTCGCATGGCAAAGAAACTCAATGTCGCCGGTGCCTACCACTCCAGCCTCATGCAATCGGCCCAAGAGAAACTTGCCGCGACACTCGCCTCCTCGAAAATCGATGCACCTGGCATCCAAGTCGTGTGCAACTACGCCGCCGTTCCCGTCGCGACGCCTAACGAAGTCCGCAGCATGGCCGAAAAACAGGTCACAGGTTCCGTCCGCTGGACCGAATCAATGAAGTTCCTCATCGATCGTGGCCACACACGCTTCGTCGAACTTGGACCTGGAAAAGTCCTCGCCGGACTGATGGGGCGCATCGACAAATCGGTCGAAGTCATTTCAGTAGAAGACCTTCCATCACTCGAAGCCGCCGCTGAAAAACTCAACGACTGAGCCCTTCGGAATCGTCCGTAAAAAAAAGACGATTTTTGTCTCTTTTTCTATTGCCAAAATCACGATCTCCGCGTAGAAATCCGCCCCGCCGCAAGGCAGGAAAAAAAGTCAAGAAAGTGGAGCGGTAGCTCAGTTGGTTAGAGCGCCGGCCTGTCACGCCGGAGGTCGCGGGTTCGAGTCCCGTCCGCTCCGCCACTTTCTTAACAGCTAAGGCCGCTCCTCGGAGCGGCTTTTTTGTTACCCACTCGTCGTGGATCGAGTGTGGTCTCTCCACAAGCGCTCCTATTCCCCCGCCCAAGCAGAACTTAAAAGCAAGGTGTTGAGGAGTGGGTGGACGAGCGGTTTGAGAAACCTAAGCTTTCACGAAAGAGGCATTGAGGACGCCCTAAATTGGCAGCACGGCAAAGCCATCAATAAATTGATCCAAGAACTGGAAGGTCCAAGCACAGCTGCTCCCTCAAAAATAAAAAATCCCCGAAGCTCAGGAGAGCGACGAGGATTAAGAATTATAGCGGCGATGGGACTCGAACCCATACTTCATAGAAACTCGATTTTGAATCGAGCGCGTCTACCAATTCCGCCACGCCGCCGTGTTGGTTGGAGAGGGCAAAACACTGGATTGAGCTGAAATTGTCAAAGACAAAACGACTCCATCAAAAAAATCTCCCTCACCGATCCCCCACAAAATCAGGGTTTGCAGAAAAATCAGGAGAACACTGTTCAAAAAGACATTTACAAGACTAGATATTTTGAACAGTGTTCTTAGCAACATGAAACGCCAACAATTGACCTCTCGTATTTTCTGGAAATTCACCATTCGTAATTTCGTCACCCGCCACCACCGCCAATTCCACGAATGGCAGGCCCAGCGGACTGAAAAACGCCTCGCCCGCCCTCAAAATACCCAGCTCGTTCTCCCTCTGGGGAATCGCTGATCATGGCTAGCTGCCGCATTTAGGACCGAACGCATCTAGGATCGAACGCAGCTCTTGTGCGGAGCCCCCAGTTTTGCAGCCATTGCATCTCGGCTATTTTGGGGCTCAAGCACTCTTCCGGCTTCACCACTTCACTTTGGTGTTAGTCTCGTCCTTTGAGGCAACGACAAACGCTTTTCCGAACGACACGCTCTCTCTTTGACATTTCGCGCTTGCTGGTCCAGCCTCCCGCCCCTAGCCGAGATAGACTATGAGACTTCACTTTTGGAAAATGAACGGAGCTGGCAATGACTTTGTCGTTGTCGACAACCGTGACCTAGCCACCCAGCTCTCCGCCGAGCAGATCGAACGACTTTGTGACCGCAACCGCGGCATCGGAGCTGATGGTCTTCTGGCCGTCGAACCTGCTAGCTCTGGGGCTGATTACAAATTCCGCTACTATAATGCGGATGGTGGTGAGGCTGAGATGTGCGGCAATGGAGCCCGTTGCTTCGGTCGTTTCACCGCTACCCTAGACGGTGCCAATAAAGAAGCCGTCAGCTTCGAAACCATCGCCGGGACACTTTCAGCCACCATGATCGGCAGCAATGTCCAGATTGCCATGTCGGATCCGATCGATCTCGCCTTTGATCTGCCTATTGCCCTTGAAGGGCTTGATGCAGCCGTCCACTTTTTAAATACTGGCGTGCCACACGCAGTCGTATTTGTTGATTCCGTTGCAGACCTTGACGTGCGCAAGCATGGCGCGGCCATTCGCTACCACGAGCACTTCGCACCAGCTGGAACCAACGTCAATTTTGTCGAAGTCCTATCTCCCGGCCACATCAAAATCCGCACCTACGAGCGCGGAGTGGAAAATGAGACGCTTGCCTGTGGAACTGGAATGGTTGCTTGTGCGCTGCTCCATCACTTGATCGAGCGCGCTCCCTCTCCTATCCAAGTGGATGTTAAAGGAGGCGATACGCTTGAGATTGGCTTCCAGGCCTTGGCCAAGCAGGCCTTCCGCGATGTCACGCTGACTGGACCGGCTGATATGGTATTTGAGGGTGAAATCGAAATCTAAGCTGAATATATGAGTTCATTGAAACTATCTGGTGTCTACACCGCCCTGGTCACGCCTTTTAAAGAAGGCAAAGTCGACTTTGACGCCTACGGCAAATTGATCGACGCACAAGCGGCCGCGGGCATCACTGGCATTATTCCCGCCGGGACGACTGGTGAGTGCGCAACTTTGACCAGCGCCGAGCACATCGAGGTGATCCGCTTTGCTGTTGAGAAGGCCGCTGGGCGACTGGAGGTAGTTGCCGGAACGGGTGCCAACAGCACCAGCGAGGCCATTGACCTCACGGCAGAAGCAGAAAGTGCCGGTGCCCATGGCACCCTGCAAGTGACTCCCTATTACAACAAGCCCAATCAGGAAGGTCTCTTCCAACATTTCAAAGCCATCGCCGACAGCACCAAAATGGAGGTCATGCTCTATTCAGTCCCTGGTCGTTGCGCTGTCGAGATCGAGCCTGAGACCGCTGCCCGTCTAGCCGCGGCTTGCTCCAACATCACCTCAATCAAAGAGGCAGGTGGCGAAGTTGATCGCGTTCCAGCCCTAGTCTCAGCACTACCAGAAGAAATGGCTGTCCTGTCAGGCGATGATCCATTGACCCTCGACTTCATGAAGTTCGGAGCGACTGGCGTGGTCTCCGTAGCAGCCAATGTGATCCCTAGTATCATGGTCGCTATGGTCACCGCCATGCAATCCGGTAACGAAAGCGAAGCTCGCCAAATTCTCTCAAACAACGAAGGCATCATCTCAGGTCTGATGGCCTTGGATTCGAACCCGATTCCGGTGAAAGCCGCCTTGGCTGAAATAGGGCTGATCGAAGATGAAATTCGTCTACCATTGACCTCCTTGACAGGCCCGGCACGCCAACAACTGCGCAGCCTTCTGAAAGAAGCTGGGCTCATCCAGTGAATCAATCCAACGCTCTATGAATGTTCTTGTTACAGGTTCCTCAGGCCGCATGGGCCAAACGGTCATCCAGGCCACTAAAGACGCTGGCGCCTCGGTCTCGGCAACCCACGACAGCGGCGAAGACCTTGCCGCAGCCATTGCTAAGTCAGATGTCATCATCGACTTTACCGTTCACCATTTCACCGACGAATTGATCTCGGCATGCGTCGAGGCGAAGATCCCACTTGTCATGGGAACGACGGGGCACAGCGACGAGCAACGCGCGCGCATTGTCGAAGCCTCGAAGCTCATCCCAATCGTTTACGCTCCGAATTTCTCGGTCGGTGTGAATACGCTTTTCTGGCTCACGGCTCAGGCGACTAGGATCCTCGGCAACGACGAATTTGATATCGAAGTCACGGAAATGCACCACCGCCACAAGATCGATGCCCCCTCTGGCACGGCGAGGCGTCTGCTGGAGGTGCTCTGCGAAGAAACCGGCCAATCACTCGACGACGATGTCGATCATGGCCGCTTTGGAAACATCGGGCCTCGACCAAGCAAACGAATCGGCATGCACACCTTGCGCGGTGGTGATGTCGTTGGCGACCATACCGTTATGTTTGCCGCTGACGGAGAGCGTTTGGAGCTAACGCACAAGGCATCTAGCCGAATGACCTTTGCCTCCGGCGCGGTGCGCGCAGCCAAGTGGCTCTTGGAACAACCAGCAGGTCTCTACGACATGCAGGACGTTCTGGGCCTTAAATGAGCTCTCAGGATTCGTGATCGTCTGCATTGCACTAGGCTCGAATCTGGGTAACCGATTGGCCAATCTTCAGGGAGCTCGCGATCGACTGGTCGCCCTAGAGTCCTGTTCCGCACTCCTCGCTCAAGCCAGCATTTACGAAAGTGCTCCGATTGACTGCCCGGACGGCTCAGGGGCATTTCTCAATACGGTCATCTCCATCGAATGGAATGACAACCTTCTCACTCTGCTAAAGTCGGCCCTCGCCATCGAACTTAAGATGGGAAGGGTCAGGACCGTTCAAAATGCGCCCCGACCTGTCGATATCGACTTGATCTGCGCCGAACAGGAAAGCCTTCAATCACCCGAGCTGAAAATTCCTCACCCTCGTTTGCATGAACGTCGCTTCGTGCTCGAGCCACTTACCGAAATTCACCCGGACTTGGTTCTTCCAGGTTTCTCTGTAGGACTCACTCAGCTGCTCGGGCAGCTCGATTGTTCAGAGCAAGCACTCGAGATTTTTCTCACGAACTGGTAACGAGAGGCCACTTGCTGAGGAGTTTCAACGTTCTCTGATTGCCAAGCCGAGCAGAGTAAAGACAATGGAAGCGATGAAAGACCGACTCGAATTAGCCAAAGAGATCATCCGCATGGAAGCCGAGGAAGTCCTCGCTATGAGGGACCGGCTCGACGAGTCATTCGGTCAAGCAGTTGAGGCTTGTCTCAAGGCCATCGAATCCAATCACAAAATTGTCGTCGTTGGCGTGGGCAAATCTGGCAACATCGGCAAAAAGATCGCAGCCACCTTGAACTCTACCGGAGCGACCACCGTCGTCCTCAGCTCACAAAATGCCCTCCATGGCGATCTGGGCATTGTAAGCGATGGCGACTGTATCCTCGCACTATCTTATTCAGGCGAGACCAGCGAACTCTTGGATCTCCTGCCCCATTTGCGACGCTCGGAATCAACCTTGATCGCGATGACCGGTAAGCCAAATTCGAATTTGGGCCGCTATTGTGATCTCGTTCTGGATACTTCGGTGAATCGAGAAGCCTGCCCGCTCAATTTAGCGCCGACTTCCAGCAGCACAGCGATGCTAGTCATGGGCGATGCCTTGGCCATGGTGCTCTTGGATTCACGAGGTTTCACTAAGGAGGACTTTGCCAAATTCCATCCCGGTGGCTCACTCGGCCGCGCCCTTCTGACCAAAGTAGATGACATCATGCGCACGGGAAGTGGGCTCGCTATTGCGAACGACACCATTACCGTTACCGAAGCCATCCAGTGCATGTCCGACCACCGGTGCGGTGCCTGTATCTTGGTCGATAAAAACTCAAAGCTAAGCGGCATCTTTACCCACGGCGACTTTGCCCGCGCGTATCAGGCTGATCCGCAATTGGGCACCGAAAGTATCCAGAATCACATGACTCGTGATCCGATTAGCATCCTTACGGACTCCCTAGCGATGGAAGCTCTAAAGATCCTTCAACAGCATCGCGTCGATGATCTTGTTGTCCTAGACACTGAAGGGAGTCCTATCGGCCTGATCGACAGTCAAGACCTCGCCCGGTTGAAGTTAGTGTGACTCTA
>CAXIBU010000037.1:0-17949 GCA_964021555.1 uncultured Verrucomicrobiales bacterium
ACCCGCTCCATTTTTTACTTAAGGGACTACGAGAAATCGTAGTCCCTTATTTTTTTGCTCTGGATGTGGCCGGGGCTTCCAGCCTCTGGGCCGGGCTCTTAAGCCACTTCGCTTATCTGCGGTGGGTCTTTGAAAAGCTCCGGCTCGACCCCGCGCCCGATGCCCCCGAGCAACTGCTCCCCACAGCCTGGTCCGCCGCCCACCCGGACGCCGACACACTGCGCTCAGCGTGAAATGAAAGTATGATACTTTCATCATTCCGGTAAAATTATCATCCACGTGTCAAGGGGGGCCGTATTGGACGCTTACCTGACTATAGCAATAGTTGTCGTATCTGACATACTACGACATTTATCGCTACGACGCCCGCCGATGAAGAAAACTCAACACGCCCGTCAGGGTGCGCTTACCCTTAAGCGCTGATTGAGTCTGGTTCTGAATGCCAGATTACTAGAAAGCAAGAGTCTTGAAGCACTGTCGGGCTTGCTCATGCTGGCGGCGTGGACGACGTCCTGAAACGAAGGGGTGATTCGTCATCAGCGGATCGGCTTGAAATCAAACTTTCCACCTCGAACCACCGCACGATGACGAAAATTTTCGATAGCCCTTTCCTCTCTAGGGCGCTGGATAAAGGCTCGGAGCATACCTGTGAGGTCTGGACTCAATTGATCAACTAAATCCTCAGCTAATTGATCGAAATTCGCACCAATTTCACCGGCTGAGTGATTCAGCATGGCAAAATGGGTTAAAGTATCTCTATAATCTGTGCGCTCCTCCTCGTATATCAAAGCGATAATTCCATTTCTTATCCACTGGGCATTCGAGTCCCAAACGGCGAAGATGGCCAGGATACGACTAAAACTGAGTAAGTAGTCTAACTCTTCTGTGGTGCCAAAATAGTGATCAGAACGTTTTTCAATGCAGTCTTCAAGTGCATCGGTGAGCAGTGGCAACTCGTCTCTCGGCACGAGGCGAGGACGCCCTTGAGAAACAGCTTCAGCTCCTAGTATCGATTTTTTTTCGAAGAATTTGGTGAGTGGATGCATAATTAAATTATAAAGGTGGAAACATATGGTCGCCGACACGCCGATAGCCAGGGTCACGCAACATTTTACAGAATAGTGGCCGCCAGAATAGTGGCAACCACACAGTAGTTAACCTTCCCAAGCAGAGGGGGCTTGGTGGGGCGTTAGCCGGGGGCGGAGCGTTGGGTGGACGATGAAAAATGTCAGGATTTGTTTCCTTGTCTCTTGGCGCAGTGCTAACCATTTCTCGCTGACCCTTTTTCTCGTAATCAATTCGGCCATCAACACCCAATCACGTATCGAGCGTGACCTCATCCCAATTTTCTTCACTAAACATCCATTCAAGAGCCTTCCGTCTTTGTATAATCACGTTTGGAGATAATACCCTGGGAATCTCTCGCCCATGAATTTCTGCGTCTCTTATCGACCAGTGCAAACAATATGCAAGATCAAGTGCTTTTGCGATTTCAGAAACACTTTTCATACGAGCATTTCTCCTAAATTTTATACTCGACTCTAATTTATTAAGGTCAGGCAAAAGATCGATTAAAATATCTCCACAAACTTTTGAAAAATCTAAAGAGTTGTGATATCCGCAACACCATGTCAAAGTCCATAATGCCTCAACTCCCCAACGAAACGAATAATCCTCAATAAGGAAAGGCTTGGAATCTAAATAGGTCTTTTCAATTTGGCTAAGGCTACAAATTAAGTCTTCTTGCTGAAGCCAATAGAAGCAGTCTTCTCTCGTATAACCATAAGAAACGGCCGTTACAGCACTGAGCGTCAACAATCGTGACAATGTAAGCTCTAAGGGCCTGATCTTTTTCAATCCATCCAAAAGAGGTAGTGACGGATTCACTGAATAGCCTAATGCCTTAGCGCTATTTAAACTATCAACTCGCATTTTCTTATAATTCATAATAATATTCTTTCAACGCTAAATCCGAGGAGGACGTGGACAAAAATTAAGTAGATAACCTCCCGCACCACTCTCTCCTGGGAATGATGGCAACCACACTGATGGGAATGATGGCAACCACACAGTAGTAAATATTCCCGTGATGATTTTTGTAACTAACTTATGTATAGTGTTTTGGTTTGGTTGGTGTCGTTTGGAGTGGCGGGTGCAAAGACGGCGGAATTGGATGCTTGCTTTGGAGGGACTTTTTGAAAGTTTTTCGATCCTCGTTGGCGCGTGATTTGTGCTATGCCTGCGCTGTCTCACGTTAACGGATTTGCTTGAGCAGGTTTCGATATTCGGGATTCTTTTTGAGGAGGGTTCGAGCGCTGCTGATGAGTGTGTCGACTTGTTGATCGGTGAGATTGAGGGAGGTTGGAATCTTATTGAGTAGCAGCTTGATCTCGGGCTTGGGAACGTCCTCAAATTCCAGCTCGATGAAGTGAGGCGTCACGGTCTGGCCACTGCGTGAGAGGGCCTTGGCTCCAGCTCGGACCTCGGACCGTGCGAGTTCCAAAGTCGCCATGTTATAGCGGTGAAGTTGAACCGCTGCAGCGGCATTCATCGCGGTTAGGATGGATGGTTGCCTGGTGCTTTCATCCATGGTGGAGACACTTTTGGTGGAAGCATTAACTGACAGAAACACCAAGTGCCTCGGTCTTTTGCGTCCGGTTTGATTGACGAGATTCTGCGGCCCACCAAGGAGACGGATCAGGTCGCTCATGGCCCGCATCCCGGTATTGTCGGTGATGCCGCCGTCGACGAGATGAACGTATTTTCGGGATGTCTTGTCTTGGTATGAGGTCAGGCCTTCGTAGAGCATGCGAAAATTAGGATCCCGCTTGGCAAGCGTTTCGGCATTGGTCGGCCATGTGAAAGGTGGGGTAGGAGCAGAGGGGTAATTTTGAACGACCACAGGGTTAAAGACAACGGGGACGGCTGATGAGGCGGCTACGGCGTCTGCGACGGGGAAGCTTGAAAGGTCTGAGCCGATGAAGTTGAAATACTCTTGGGTGAACGAGAAGCGGACGCCACGGGCGAGGTCGGATGAATTGATGATGATCATCGGGCGATCGGGCTTCTGCATGTCGGCGAAGGTCGCGCCGTGGAAGAGCTTCCTCTGGTAGTAGTCGATGGCTCGCTGGGTCCGACCCTTTGAGCCAAACCAATGGAAGGGGTTGATCACACTTTTGGCCAAGTGGCCTTCGACGTCCTTGCGGAGAAATTCATCTTCGAAATTGGTGAAGATCTTGTCCCCGTAGAGCCCGTAGTAGGCAGCGGTGAAGCTCCCACCGGAGACGGACGAGATGTAATCGACCTCGTCCAGTAGCCGCTGTCGCTTTCCTCCGATGACGACCTGGGTGTCGCGAAGCTCTTCCAAGACCCCGTATGCCATGGCCGAGGCGCGCGACCCGCCACCCGAGAAGGCAATGATGAAAATGATATCGCTGTCACGGTCCGCGCTGGCCCAGGTCTGGAGTGAGTAAGGACTGCTGTCTTTTGTTGCGGTGGTGATTGGCGAGTTCTTGACGACGCCGTAGGAAGAGCAGGCGGGTAGAACTAAAAAGATTGCAGCGAGACCGATCCAGCGCTGAACCAGCCGCGTCAGCTTGGATTCAGGATTCGGAGTGAATTTGACCGTCATGATGTGAAGCATGTTGGAACACTTCGGAATCGGATGACTAGTGTTATTTTGAGTCGATGGTGTGAGGTGCGGGCGGGAGGCGTTTTTGTTTGCGCATTTGATTCGTGGACGTAGAACTAGCGCCATGGAAAGAGATTTGGGAACGCAGCCGCTTGATGCGCAAATGGATGCTTGGGGGATGAATAATCATGCTCTGGTCGACGTATCGACCGAGCAGTTGAATCACAAGCAGGTGCAGAAGGCCCGCCATGGCCGTCGCTTGACCTTGCGCATGATGCAGAAGCTCACTCGCGCCTTCAATGTGGCGATTTGGCATCAGCTCACTGATGAGGAAAAAGAGGGGTTTTATGAATACATGCACCGAGACCTTTTCAATTACGCAAAAGGTTTCGATGCCAACTGGGAAGACCCCAACGAGAGCTTGAAGGCAGTGGTTAAAGAGCGCTTCGATTCCAATTGAGCAAAGCCAGCGTGATGGAGCAGATCACGATTGTCGGCCAAGGTCTCATGGGGACCTGTCTGGCATGGCGCTTGCATCAGCGGGGGCTTCCGTTCCGTTTGCTTGATCGAGACCGGGAACAGGGCTCCTCGCGGGCCGCGGCGGGGCTGATCACACCGATCACCGGAAAGGGGCTCAATCCGTCGTGGCGTCAGACTGAATTTCTGCCTCAAGCCATTGCCTTTTATGAGGAAATTGAGGCGGCCCTAGGGATCAAGATATGGAACCCAGTTGCGATTGCGAGACTCTTTGGGGCTGAAAAGGAGCGCATCAAATGGGAAGGAAAGAGGTGTCTAGAAAGCCATCGTGGTTGGGCGACTGATGGGGCGCTGGATTTGCCCAGCGAGATCAAGGCACCTCTGGGTGGATTCCTCATGCGTGGAGGTGGTTGGGTCAATTTACCTGAGTTCTTGGATCATTCGCGGGGGTTCTTCGACAAGCTCGGGTATTTTCAGAAAGTCGAAAGCTTCGAGGGTGAGCAGGCAGAGGGCTCTATTCTGATTAACTGCCGAGGGGCAGCCGAATTGATCGAAGAGGGACGCCCTCATCGCTGTGCCAAAGGCGAAATTCTGACCGTGAAAATTCCAGGCTTAGGGTTGAAAGAGATCGTTAATCGCTCTGGTTGGCTAGTCCCTTTGGGGGATGATGCTTATCGAGCAGGAGCGACCTATGGTTGGGATGAGCTGGACGAGAATGCCACTCAGGCTGGCTTGGATGATGTCCGAGGTATCATCAGAACCTTTACGGACCTGCCATTTGAGATGATCGACCACGTCGCTGGGATCCGGCCAATCGTGAGACAGAGCATTCCAGTGGTCAGCCGGGAAGGTTCGTGCTGGAACATCAACGGCCTGGGTTCCAAGGGCTCGATGTATGCCCCTGCGCTGGCCTCGCATATTGTGGAGGCCATGCACAATGAGTGCTCGCTGGACCCCGAATTAAGGCTCTAATTTTAAGCCGAAAACAAAAAAATGAGACAACTTCCCAGACCGCTGCAGATTGCTAAATCCTGGATCGAACTATGCGTGAACCCAGGTGATTTCGCGATCGATGCGACTTTGGGTAATGGGCACGATACCTTGTTCTTATGCAAATTGGTGGGAAATGAGGGCAGAGTGATGGGCTTCGACATTCAAAAAGAAGCAGTAGAGTCGACCCGAAGGCGCCTGCAGTTGCATGAGATCTCGGAGTCGGTCTATGAACTGCATCACGCTAGTCATTCTACTATCAGCCGAATCGACTTAGCTCCGGTCAAAGCCGCCATGTTCAATCTGGGTTACCTGCCCGGTGGCGACAAATCGGTGATCACGTCCGCTGAGGATAGCTTAGCTGCCCTCCAAGCGGTGCTGGATTCACTGGCGAGCGGCGGCGTGGTCACCGTGATGTGTTACCCGGGCCACGAGGGTGGTGATACTGAGGCCAAAGAGATCCTAAATTTTTGCCAAATGCTGGATCGTCAAGTCTGGCAAGTGCAACGGGTCGACGAACTAGACCAAGACCAGACCAGGCCTTTTCTGATCGGCATTTTTCGACGCGGGAACTGAGGTTTTTTTGGTCAGTTTCCGGTTGCGACACGCCTGACTATTCATTTTGTCCGACTGCGCACAATTACGCTAGTCGGTCGAAAGTGATTGCGTGAATTTGATTTTTAGAGAAATATTCTAAAAATAACGTCGGGGGGCGAAAATGAATAACAACTTAAAAATCAAAGAGTGGTTCTATTCTGCTGGGGGGCAGGTTAAGGGGCCAGTAGGGATCGAGGCCTTTTATAAGGTCCTGCGGTCAGGGGTGTTGGATTCTGAGAATGACCTTGCTTGGAATGAGCACATGGAGGATTGGAAGCCCTTGGCCGAGATCGAGGAGATCTCACACGCCCTGAGTCTCAAAAAGAGGCGAACCAAGCCACGCCCAATCACCGAGCACGGGCCAAATGTCGTGGCTGTGCCATCACCACCACCTCTTGATTTGATTGAGCATCGCGAGCCTCAGTTTGTTCCCTTCGGGGAAGGGCAGGATCGCCGCCAAGCGGAGACTGGGATTGGCAGGGGGACCTACTTGGGCACGCACGTGCTTCTCATTGGGGCCTTGGTCTTTTTGGTTTATGCCATGGACAACTTCTTGACGATTGCTTTGGACGGCATGCCATGGGTCGATTTTGTGATCCCCGGAGTGGCGATCATTTTGACCGGCTTCTTCATCCATCAGTCGATCCGTAGATTTGAGAATGTTGGAATGAGTGGCTGGTGGCTGGTGGTTCATTTGCTATTTCCCATCGCTAACATTTGGACTGGTTATCGTCTCTTTGCGGCTCCGGCCGGTTATTCTCGGACTCACAAGCTTGATGTTCCCGGGGTCTTTCTTGCGATTCTGTTCCTGCTTCCGAGTTTGCTGCTTTTGGGGGGTATGGGGTATCTGACCTATACCGTAAACCAGGGTGGCTTTGATGCTCTGCCGCCAGCTGTGGCAGAGCTTGCGTCCGAAATTGTGCCTCAGATCAGTGCCGCCATTGCGGGCAATACGCCTGCGAACTGAGTTCCGTTGCTTAGAGGTGACCTCAACCGATCTTGGCAAAGACCATTGCCGTGCGGCTTGGTAGGTAGACGGATATCTCGTGTCCGCCGTTGCCGTCGGGTTGGCTGAAATGCGTGACTGAGGCGTCCTGGCGCTCGTGGCCGCCGAATTCGGCTTTGTCGGAATCGAGGATCACTCGGTATTCGCCGGGCTGGAGCACGGGGAAGCGGTAATCCGGAATGGAGTGGCTCGGTGAAAAATTGAAGGTGAAGATCAAGTTTCCGCGTTCAGCGATCAAGACTTGGTTATCCTGATCGAAGTTGAGTGCCTGAGCGGGATCCATTTTCAGCAGCTTGTGCTCGGAAGCCATTGCAATCATGGCCTGATCGAAGGCCCCGATCTGCTCGTAGCGTAGCTCGGGGTTATCGGCCAGGCTCCATTGGCGGCGGCAGTGCTGGAAGCTCCAATCATTGCCCTCGCGGGGGAAATCGACCCATTCCGGGTGGCCAAATTCGTTGCCGATGAAAGTCAGGTAGCCCTCGCCAGCCATACTCATCGTGATCAGGCGAATGATCTTGTGCAGCGCGATTCCGCGGTCGACCACCACGGACTCGCTCGACTTTTTCATGTTCCAATACATCTCCTGGTCCATCAGCCAGAAGGCGAGCGTCTTGTCGCCCACCAGGGCCTGGTCGTGACTCTCGGCGTAGGCGATGGCGGGTTCCATGGCGCGGCGATTATTCAAGGTATCCCAGATCTCGTGCATGTCCCACTGCTCATCGGGCTGATGCTTGAGTAGCTTGATCCAGAAATCCGGCACGCCCATGGCGAGGCGGTAACTGAAGCCCATTCCGCCTTCGGCGATCGGGCGACAGAGGCCGGGCATGCCTGACATGTCTTCGGCGACGAGCAGAGCATCGGGGCGAATTTCGTGGCTCAATTCGGAAGCCGCCTGCAAGTAGAGGACGGCATCGGTATCGACCCCGTGCCGGAAATACTTGTCGTAATGATCGAAGGGCTCGAGGCCGTGGTGGTGGTAGAGCATGGAGGTCACGCCATCGAAGCGGAAGCCATCGAATTGAAACTCTTCCAGCCAGTAGCGGAGATTGGACAATAGAAAGTCCCTGACCTCGTGCTTGCCGTAATCGAAGATCTTACTGTCCCACTGTGGGTGCTCGCCTTTGTCCCCGTGGTGGAAATACTGACCGCCACTGCCATCAAAGTCGGATAGTCCTTCGGCAATATTCTTAACCGCATGCGAGTGAACGATGTCCAGCAGCACGGCAATGCCGAGCCCGTGGGCGGTGTCGATCAGCTCCTTGAGCTCCTCCGGGGTGCCGAAACGGGAGCTTGGAGCGAAGAAAGATGAGACGTGGTAGCCGAAAGAGCCGTAGTAGGGGTGCTCCTGAATGGCCATCAATTGGATCGTATTGTAGCCGCCCTTGGCGATGCGTGGCAGAACGTCCTCCTGAAATTCGCGATAGCTATGCACTCGTTGTTCTTCACCAGCCATGCCGGGGTGAGCCTCGTAGATGAGGGGTGCGGTGCCCTCGGGAATGCGAAACGAATTTTTAAATTCGTAGGGCTCTGCCGGGTGCCAAATTTGGCCGGCAAAGTCGTAGGTCTCCGGATTTTGCACGGCGCGGCGGATGCAAGCTGGAATACGATCCCGGCCATTTCCATCGGCGCCGATGACGTGGACTTTGACCAACTGTTCGTGCTGGAGCGCGCTCTCGGGCAGAGAAATGGACCAGACACCGTCGTCACCACGCTGCATCGGGTGCGCCTGTCGATCCCAATCGTTGAAGTCACCAACCAGCGATAGTGCCCGCGCGGCAGGGGCCCACTCGCGATAGATCCATTCGCCCGTCGCTGGATAGAACTGGAAGCCCCATTCCTGGTGTAGCCTGGCGGCCTCCTTCAGCGAGCCATGTTCAGACCTCAGGTCCTCAAATAGCGCTTCTGCTCTCTGGCGGCGCTCCGAGATCTCGTGGGTGTAGGGGGCTAGCCAAGGGTCAATTTCGACAAGGCGCGGGGGAGTGGGTTGGGTGGGCATCTGCCAAGATGAAAGCAATACCCTTGCCAAGAGTCAATCCGCGTGAAAATCAGCCTCCTTCTCGTAATTAGCCTAGGCTAATATTATTATTTACTAAAAGGCATTCTGAGCTAGTCTGCGCGCATGAAATTCTTCTTTTGTTCCCTGATCATGAGCGCTCTGGCGATGATGATGGTTTCGTGTGACTCCGGTGTGGCGTCAAGCGGTGATGGCAAGATCCAGGTGGTAACGACGGCCACGATGGTCACTGATCTGGTCAAGATTATCGGTGGAGATCGAGTGAATGTCGAAGGGCTGATGGGTGAAGAGGTGGATCCACACTCCTACGACCCCGTCTTTCAGGACATCCAGAAGTTGCGTCGTGCCGATGTGGTCTTTTATGTCGGGCTGCATTTGGAAGGGAAAATGCAGGAGTCATTGGAATCGATGGCCAAAGAAGGAAAGGCGAGCATCGC
The DNA here is from genome assembly GCA_964021555.1 of uncultured Verrucomicrobiales bacterium. GTDB lineage: Bacteria > Verrucomicrobiota > Verrucomicrobiia > Verrucomicrobiales > Akkermansiaceae > CAXIBU01. The sequence goes on from CAXIBU010000037.1 coordinate 9,153, forward strand.
GATTGCTGGGGAGATAGAGACGACCGACCTCTTGGCACCGCAAGAGGACTTCCCCGGTTCCTACGATCCCCACGTATGGGGGGATCCACTGCTGTGGGCCCAGTGTGCGAATTCCGTCGCCAACAAACTTGCCGAGATTGATCCCGAGCATGCCGACGAATACCAGCTCCGCGCGGCGAACTACATTCAAGAGCTCAATGACCTCAAGGCTTGGGCGGAGAAACGCATTTCTGAGATTCCTGAAGAAAAGCGCACCTTGATCACGGCGCATGACGCCTTTTTTTACTTCGGGCGCGCCTATGGGTTCAAAGTAAAGGGGCTGCAAGGTCTCTCAACCGAATCTGAAGTCGGGATCGGAGGGCGTCGTGATTTGGTCGAGCTGATCAAGAAATCCGGCGTAAAGGCGGTGTTTGGCGAGAGCAGCATCAACAACAAGGGCATCCGCGAAGTGGCGGACGAGGCTGGTGTGAAGCTGGTCGATCAGCACCTTTACTCAGATGCGATGGGCAAGCGGGGCGATGTGGTCGAGGTCAATGGTGAGTCCTACGATCGTGGCACCTACATCGGCATGCAGAAGCACAATGTGAACGTGATTGTGGAAGCCCTGAAGTAGATTAAAGTGATGCAAGACTCCGATATCTCACTGGAAATCCACGACTTGACGGTCAGTTACGACCGCAAGCCGGTGCTGTATGGTGCCGACGTGACGATTGGCAAGGGCAAGTTGGTGGGCATCATTGGTCCGAACGGTGCTGGAAAGTCGACGATGATCAAGGCGGTGCTTGGGCTCGTTCCCTCGAGCGGAGGCTGGGTGAAAGTCCACGGTCAGAGCCTCAAGTCGCAGATGCACCGGATCGGCTACGTGCCTCAGCGTGGTGAGGTTGATTGGGACTTTCCCGTGAGTGTGATGGATGTTGCTCTGATGGGGACCTACGGCAAGCTCGGCCTGCTCGGGCGCCCGGGGGCGAAGGAGCGCCAGATAGCCCGTGAGTGCTTGGATAAAGTCGAAATGCTCCCTTACGCCAACCGGCAGATCGGCAACCTGAGTGGTGGGCAGCAGCAGCGAGTCTTCCTCGCAAGGGCGCTGGCTCAGGATAGCGACCTGTATCTCATGGATGAGCCATTTACAGGTGTCGATGCCGCGACCGAACGCGCGATCATCAGCCTGCTGCGTGAGTTGCGCGACCGAGGGAAGACGGTTTTGGTTGTCCACCACGACCTGCAGACCGCGCCCGACTACTTTGACCAGATTGTGCTGCTCAACATGCGAGTCATCGCTCATGGCGATACTGAGGACGTCTTTACCACGGATCTATTGCAGCAAACCTATGGCGGACGCCTCACCATTCTCAGCGAAGTCGCCAGCCGGGCGGCCCGTTCCAATGACAAGAAGGGATGAACGAACGGGGGAATCATTCATGGATGCCGTGGGCACTCGGAGCGGTGTGGCTCGCGGTGGGAGCGTGGATCTGGCTGGGTTCGGGAGAAGTTCAGGGGATCATGTTCTTCATCGTGGCCGCGGCAGCGCTGGGGTGGACCTGTGGCATGATGGGCAGTATCTTGTTGGTGCGCCGAATGGCCCTCTTGGGCGATGCTCTGGCCCATGCGGTCTTGCCGGGAGTCGTAACTGCCACGGTGCTCTCGGGGACGCGCAGTCCGCAGGTCATTTTCATCGGCGCAATCGTCGCCGGGCTCGCTGGGGTGTGGGTGGTCGAGTTAATCCAGAAAACCACGCGTTTGAAGTCAGATGCGGCGCTGGGGATCGTTCTCGCAGTCTTTTACGCGATCGGCTTAGCGATTAAGTCGGCCTTTCAGGCGAATAGCCTCAACTCCTACATTTTCGGGCAGATCGCCTTGATCAGTCGGATCGACTTCCAAGCGATTCTGATCTTGAGCTGGGTAGTGAGTGGCTTGCTGTTGATGTTCCATCGACCTCTGATGGTGGCGAGTTTCGATCCCGGCTTTTCCCGCAGTATCGGGCTGCCGATGCGCTGGCTTAGCGCGGGCCTGCTGACGCTTCTGGCGCTGGTGGTAGTCGTTTCGCTGCAGGCGGTGGGGGTAGTCTTGGTATCGGCCCTTCTGATTACTCCGGCGGCGGCGGCGTATTTACTCAGTGACCGGATGGCGCGCGTGACCTTGATTGCGGGTGGTCTTGGCGCGGGTTCTGGGATTGTGGGCTGTTTGATCTCGAGTCGGGGTGAGAATTTGGCCTCCGGCCCAGTCATGGTGCTGACGGCATCGGCGGTGTTCTTTGCCTGCTTCGCGCTGTCGCCGCGACATGGATTCATGACCCGTGCGGTCCGCTATTGGGGGCAGCGCAGCCGGATCCGGCGCGAGAATACCCTGAAGGCAATCTACCGGCTCCTCGAGGACCGCGACTTTGAAGGCCCAGCGGTGGGGATCCGCGAGCTTGCCCAAAGGCGCCGCCAGACCTTGGAAGAATGCCGCAAGAGCATTGATGAAATTCTACGTCAAGGGATGGCGAGCTTTGATCGGTCATCGGAGGCGGTTCTGCTGACTCCGAGCGGCTTCCGGCGCGGACTCGAGATTGTTCGGAATCACCGACTTTGGGAGCTCTATCTTTCCCAGCAGGCCGACTATGCTCCCGATCACGTGCACGACGATGCCGAGGCGATTGAGCACATTCTCGGAGAAGAGGTGGTGCGGTCGTTGGAGCGCCAGTTGTCCTTTCCGAAGGTCGATCCCCACGGCAAGCCGATTCCTGGAATTTCTGAAATCCATGCTCTCGAGGGCGCGGCAGCAGAGCTTGGCTCGAGAGGGGAGGCAAGACGATGAATTTGCTCGATTGGTTGCGAGAGCCTTGGATCGGCTTGGAGATGGACGGGCCGTGGATCGTGCTGATGAGCTTTTTCGTATGTTTGAGCTGCGGGTGGGTCGGTTGTTTTCTGGTGCTGCGGCGGATGTCGCTGGTGGGCGATGCCATTTCTCACAGCGTGCTGCCCGGGCTGGTGATCGGATTTCTGTTTGTGAAGACCCTTGATTCCGTCTGGCTCTTGGTCGGCGCGGCGCTAGCGGGGCTTCTCTCGACTTTGATCATTGAATGGATTCACAAGCTCAGTCGGGTCAAACAGGATGCCGCCATCGGCATCAGCTTTACGACCTTGTTCGCGCTCGGAGTGCTACTGATCTCGCTCTACACGCGAAATGCCGACCTCGATCAGAGCTGTGTGCTGCTGGGTAGGCTCGAATTTCTCCCGCTATCGAGCAAAGTCGGGCTTGGTGGGCTGTCAGTGCCGCGCCCTTTGCTGACCGTCATCGGGGTGACCGTGTTGGAATTGCTGGCGATCCTCGCCTTTTACAAAGTCCTGCTGGTCTGTTCATTCGATTCCTGTCTCGGCATCACGCTACGCTTCGGCCCGGCGCGTGTTCACTATGCTCTGATGATGCTGACTTCAGTGGTGGTGGTAGCGAGTTTCGAGGCTGTCGGGGCGATTTTGGTGATTGCACTGCTGATTTTACCGGGAGCGACCGCCTTCCTTTTGGTCAAACGGCTCCCCGCGATGCTATTCTGTGTAGTGCCGATTTCGGCTTTTTCCGCCTTGGGTGGTTGGTATCTCGCCTTCGCCAGCGGCTGTTCCCTCGGGCCGGCGGTCGTTATTGCCGCGGCGCTTGCCTTTGTCATTGCTTGGATCTTCGGGCCAAGTGGCGGTGTTTTGCCCCGATATTTAGCTCGATTGAGGCATCGGCAGCACTCAACTGGCACCGTCGAGCAGAGCAAGGTCAAATAAAGTGACCTCAATAGCTTGCCCGAATTTGCATTGTGATTTAAGACTTCTGTCCGCCATTCCGACACAGCCCATCAAAACGGGCTTCGGGAAGGCACCAATTACGAGCCGCCTTGTCGACCAGGAATTTGGATTTCTGTGCGAAAAAGTCGGCCATCTTGTTTGATTCTAACTCTTATGGCACATCCACTCAATCCCGACCGTGCGACCCTAAACTTCCTGAATAGTTTCCCTGAAGACGTCCGCGCCCGCGGCCAGAAACTCCAGGAAGACGGCTCGGTTGCGCAGATTTTCGGTAATCACTTGTTCATCCAGGGCCGCGTCGAAGACGAGCATGGTCCCCATCGCACCAGTCTGCGCTTGCACGGCAACCGTTGGTTCGGCAGCTGCACGACTGAAGACGAGAGCCTCGCAGGCCCCGCTCTCTACGCGACCATGCTCGAGCGCATGCACCGTGGCGAAGACCTCCCGGAGTCACCCAACGAATTTGATGACACGCCGTTCATCGACATCATTGAAGAGAAACTCGGCCGCGAGCTGGATGATAAGGAGGCGGATTTCGTCGGTAAGATCGAGAAGCGCTACCGCCGCTACATCATCGAACAGGAAATTCACGACCACGACATGGTTCGCTTGAACCCACGTTGGGAAATCTCCAGCTATGATCCACTTGAGCTATGGCCGGTGCCACCAGCCGATATCATCGAGTTCTGGAACTACCTGGCCTACGCCTTCCACAAAAAACGCCTCCCGACGCCACCATTCCTCGAATCAATCACTGACCTGCAAAAGGTTCAGCGCAAGATGTCCGAGTGGGAGCGCGAGCGCGAAGTCTCCGAGTGGTATGACCGCATCGAGGCCGTTATTGAGCGTCCTCCCCAGGGCGATGACCTTGAGGTCTCACTGCGCATCATGGCCACCATCAACGAGGCCCACTTCGAGTGGACCGAGGGTGAGTGGGACTTCTCTGAAGGTCTCGGCGACGAGTGGCTGCAAATTCGCGAGCGCAGCGACATCGAGGAGCTTCTAGGCTTCTACGAGCGCTCGGCCCTAGTGATGAACTCCGCAAGCCGCATCCTCTTCCAGAGCCTTCTCGACTACTACGAGAAGAGCGGCTCACTGGTCTTCGATCTCGATCAGGCCGGCGCCTGCTCGGTGCTCAACCGACTTTTCCGTCAGGAGGAGCTCAAGGGTTACGTGGTCAACCTCGACGAGAAATACTACAAAGTCGTCGACAAGCCCCTGCGCTGGATCTGTGAAGATGACGAGCAAGCCAAGGATTGCTTCGCGCTTCAGCTAGTCACCGACGAAGGTGAGAACGTCTCGCACTCGGTTCGGGTCCTTCCCGGCCTGCGCGTGCTCTATCAGTCCGACGAGACCGTCTTCCCAGGCCCGCCTCGCTGGCTCGATACGACCGAGGTCATGCCTCGCTACAGCATCCCGAGCAAGGTCATCGACAGCCTCGAAGGGGTCGAATTCCTTCGTAAGATCGGTGCCAAGTTGCCAAATTCGATGAAGAAACGCGTGGTCGACTTGGAGCTTAAGCCCAAGTTCTCCATGAAGCTCGTCCAAGGGCTGACTTCTGCGGAAACCGAGCACATCTTGATCGAAGTCACCGCGGCTGATGAGAAGAACCTCCGCCGCGAGAAGCTCATCCGTGAAGGTTGGGACCTCGTCGAGCAGAAGCCTTCCAAAGGCAAGCAGCTCCTGCGCTTCGCCCGTGAAGAGCTCTACCCGATCCCGGCGCTGCTTGAGCAAATGTCGCTGACATACGATGCCAAGCTGGATTCTTTCAAATCCAGGGTCACCAAGCTCTTCCCTGAGAAGTTCGCCGAGTGGGCCAAGTCCCTCCCAGAGAACATCGAAACTGAGATCGACGACAAACTGCAAACCCTACTGGCAGATCCAGTCGCGGCCGCCGTTCGTTTCGAGATCGTCAGTCAAGAGATCGATTGGTTCGACCTCAAAATTGTGGTCGATGTCGATGGTGTCAATCTCTCCAAAGAACAGATCCGCGCCCTCGTTGCCGCCCGTGGTGGCTACGTCCGTATGGACGATGGCGGCTGGATGAGACTCGAGATCAAGCTCGACCCGGATCAGCGCGATGCCGTGACCCGCCTCGGATTGGATCCATTCGATCTCTCCGGCGAGACCCACCGCATGCACGCCCTGCAACTGGCAGATCCGAAGGCCGCAGAGGTCTTCGATCCCCGCGCTTGGAAACGCATCAAGGACCGTGCTCAAGAAATTCAAATCGAAGTCAAACCAGACGTCCCAGCGAATTTGCAAGCGACCCTGCGCCCTTACCAGTATGAGGGCTTCTGCTTCCTTGCCTACCTGGCCACCAATGGCTTCGGCGGCATCTTGGCGGATGACATGGGTCTCGGTAAGACGATCCAGTCACTCACCTACTTGCTCTGGCTGCGTGAGCGTCAGAAAGGCACTAAGCGCAAGAAAGTCCCAGCGCTCATCGTCTGTCCAAAGTCGGTTCTCGACGTCTGGCAGAGCGAGGCCGAAAAATTCGCTCCTGAGCTGAAGACCAAGATCATCCGAAGCAAGGACGAGGCCATCGTGGCCGAGATGCTCAAGCTCGACATGGTGATCCTCAACTACGCCCAGCTCCGCGTTTGTGCTGACCAGATCAAAGAAATCAACTGGCTCACCGTCATCCTCGATGAAGGTCAGCAGATCAAGAACCCTGACTCGAAAGCCGCCAAATCCGCTCGGGAAATCGTCGCTCAGAACCGTCTGGTCCTTACCGGAACGCCGATCGAGAACCGCCTGCTCGACATGTGGTCGCTCATGGCCTTCTCCATGCCTGGCGTTCTTGGCAGCCGTGCCTACTTCAAGAAGCGTTTCGACAAGCGCAAGGATCCTGATTCACAGAACCGCCTCGCGGCGCGCCTGCGCCCATTCCTGCTGCGCCGGACCAAGAGCCAAGTGGCTAAGGATCTGCCACCTCGTCAGGAGGAGGAAGTCTACTCCACCATGGAAGGCATCCAGGAAGAGCTCTACCGCGCCGAACTGCGCCGCATCCAGAAGGCCCTTCTCGGCTTGGATTCGGACGAAGCGGTGAAGAAGAATTCTTTCGCCATCCTGCAGGGCCTCATGCGCCTGCGCCAGATCTGCTGTCACCCTGGCCTGATCGATCCGAAGTGGATGAAAGAGGAGAGTGCCAAGCTCACCACGCTCTTCTACCTGCTCGATCAGCTGCGTGAAGAGAACCACAAGGTGCTCGTCTTCTCCCAGTTCGTCTCGATGCTCGATATCATCAAGGCCCGCTTGGAGGCCGAAGGACGCGCTCTCAACTACCTCACCGGCCAGACCAAGGACCGGAAGAAAGAGATCGAGACCTTCCAGACCACCAAAGATCCATCCGTCTTCCTCCTGTCGCTCAAGGCAGGTGGCGCGGGTCTCAACCTCACCTCCGCGTCCTACGTCATCCTTTACGATCCATGGTGGAACCCCGCCGTTGAAAGTCAGGCAATTGACCGGACTCACCGGATTGGTCAGAAGAACAAAGTCATCGCTTACCGCCTGCTCACCCGAGATTCGGTGGAAGAGAAAATCCGCGTCCTTCAGCACCAGAAGAACAAGATGGTCAGCAACATCCTCGGCGATGAGGGCTTCGCCTCCAACCTCGGCGTCGCCGACCTCGAGTTCATCCTTAGCCACGGCGGCGAAGATGTCGAAGATCTCGGCTAAGCCATCCTAACCACTTCCAAAGCCCCGCTTTTCGTTCTGAAAGGCGGGGCTTTTTTGTTTTTGTCGGTGAAAATTGATGAGGAATCCACTGATCTCGATCATTTCCCTACTTGTTTTGCTCACGTCGGCTCAGGCCGAGGAGATTGGCTGACGTGCGAGACGCACGAGCCACGGTTTGGGGCGCTTCGCTGAGCACCCTTTGTGCGTGAATTTTCGTTAGCGTTGTCGGACTTCGACGCGGCTGTGGTTTTCGCCGCGGATTTTGCGGACCTCGAATAGGTCGATGGCTTGGAAGAGATCGGAGAGCTTGGTGAAGCCGTAGTTTCGGGAATCGAAGGGGCCTTGGTTGGTGATGTGGGAGCCGACAGCGCCAAGGATGGCCCAGCCGTCTTCGTCGGCGGCGGCCTCGATGGCGCGGCGCAGGGTGGTGATGAGCTTGGTGTCCTGCTTGAGTTGGTTCGGTTCAGCGGCTCGGCTCTTGCGCTTGACCTTGGCGTCCTGATCTTCGTCGAGGTAGAGAAACTTGGAACAGCTGTTGACGAAGGGAAGCGGGGTCTTCTGACCACCAAATCCGATGACCTGCTTGCCCTCGGCGCGGAGACGGAGCGTGAGGGGGGTGAAGTCGCTGTCGGAGGTGACGAGGCAGAAGGTATCGACCTGTTTGGTATAAAGGATGTCCATGGCATCGATGGTCAATCCCATGTCGGTCGCGTTTTTACCCTTAACAATATCGAAGTGCTGGATCGGTTGGATGGCGTATTCGTGGAGGACCTTTTCCCACCCCCCTAGTGATCGCTTTTTCCAGTTGCCGTAAGCGCGACGGATGTTGACGACCCCGTCGCGAGCGAGCTCGGCGATGATGAAATCGATCTTGGACGATGGGGAGTTGTCGGAATCGATGAGAAGAGCAATATTCATATCAATGGAAGGGATAGGTCTTAGTCTTGGTTTGATTTTGAGTTCTTGAGCAAGTCTTCGTAACCACCTTCGTTGGTGACCTCGGTGTAGCCGAGTTTCTTGGCGACTTCGAGTGCCTGGGATGAACGGTTGCCCGAGCGGCAGTAAAGTCGGAGTGCGGTGTCCTTGTCTTCGACCTTTTTGGGTAGTTCAGTTTCAAAGTCGCTGTGGGAGATATTGATGGCACCATCGAGGTGTCCGCTGGCGAATTCCTCGGCAGTGCGGCAATCGATCCAGATTTCTTTGTTTTCAGACTTCGAGTCGGCCTTGGGTTTGGCATCGACAATGCCGGCTGGCAGCTCCCGTGTGCTTTGACGAGTTTCCTTTTTGGGAGGTTGGCAGGAGTTGAGCAAAAACAGGCAGGAAGCCAGGGCGGAAAGAGTTAGAAA
>CAXIBU010000038.1:0-17805 GCA_964021555.1 uncultured Verrucomicrobiales bacterium
TTATTTGGTGTTGTCCTTTGTTTCTCAGACCTTAGAAATGTGGAAGGGCGTTGAGCTCGTTTAGTCGTTTCGGCCTACGACAAAACAGTTTTCAAAGTGAGGGAAAGTTGCTTAAACTCCGCCCATGCGGTCGATCTTGACTAAGGTTTCTTTAGGTAGTTGGTTGGCTTATTTGCCAACAGCAACCGCTGAGATCACGCCCGCTGTTGCTGAAATGATTAGCGAGGATATTGGCACCGAGGCAGATACCGTAGAGGCGTCGATTACTCGAAGGAATCTACTACTGGATACCTTTGGTGACAATGCAGTGACCAAACGGCTCAAGCCTTGGGTGGCTCGGCGGGAAGAGTGGTTCGAAGAGCATGGTCTAGAGCTCGCCTTATCGTATGATGTGCTTTTTCAAATGACTCCGCACAACGGCGGTTCGACGGGAGGTGCGGGCGAATTTGCAATTGCTGGCCGATGGCACGTTCTGGGGTCGAGACCACAAAGACCCATTGACTTACGTTTTCGAGTGCGAGATCGCCATTCCTTTGGCGGTAGGGCACCATCTGAGCTTAGCGGGGAGGTTGGCGCGATTTGGGGGACTGCTGATGGTTTTACGGGGGCGGGCGTTGAGGTGCCTGATTTCTATCTGAGCCAGAGGTATCTCAGTCAGAATCTCGAGCTGCGCTACGGACAAATGGTGATTGATTCCCAATTCGACCAACACTCCTTGAGGGGCGCAAAGCAGTCTTTCTTGAATCAGGCGTTTGCCTCCAACCCCGCAGTGGCATTTCCGAGGTTCGGGGCGGGGGTGACGCTCCACTGGAAGAGTGACAATGGGATCGACGTCAGGGGAGGCTTTTCTTCGGTCCAGGGGACTCGCGCAGGAGATCAGGTGGACTTTGACTTGGGTTCTGATGAGTTCTTTGGAGCGATTCAGGTCGGAGGGAATTTTTCCGGATGGAAGGGTGAAGAAGCTCGTTGGCAAATGCTTGCTTGGCGATCAGATGGCGCAGAGGAGGCCGGTTTAGAGAGCGGTAGTGGTTTTAGTGCCACTATTGAGCAAAGGTTGGAAGACGAAAATCTGCGTTACTTTGCGAGAGTCGCGCATGCCAGTGGAAGGGCCACAGACGTTCGTAACATGGGAGTTTTTGGTCTAGGTTTGGACTGTCGAGAAGCGGATCTTTTTGGCATCGGAATCGGGGTGGGTGAGGCAAACGATCAGAGCGGAGATTTACAGGGGGTAATTGAGTGCTTTTATCGTAAGCAAATAGGCCCGCAACTTCACGTTACCCCAGATTTACAAATTTTGTTTGGAGATGGTTTCGAAGGTGGAGGTAACTTGCGCGCCATTTTTGGGTTGCGAGGATCAGTGACTTTTTAGGGCAGCTTTGAGAACCTCGTATTCAGAATCTGCAGGTCTGTTCTGCTCATGCCATCGATAGCGCAAGCACCTGTTATCTATGGATAGCAGGAATTTTCACACCCTAGCCTGAGGTAAATATCCAGCGTCTTTTTTCGAAAGAAGGTTCTCAGCTGTGCCCTTGAGAGAGAAGTTAGCCTGCCTTTTCTCAACGCGCCCTGCGAGATGGCATGCGTCGTGGTATCGGGCGCGGCATTGGCTGCGCTGCTGGTCGATTGACCGGCTTGGTGTGAGGTGGCTTACCGATGATGCTTCCTGGGGGTTTTTCGATAGGGTGGATCGGTTTGATCGGTCGCTCTGGCAGTCCCGGAGGAATGGGGCAGGGTCGGTAGCCGTTCCAATGGCGGTTGTAGTAGTGGCCGTAGTGGTCAACGTAGTAAATTGAGCCGCCGTAGCGCACTTCCCGATAGTCTGAATGGCTAGAGCAGGACGTGCTGCAAAGACCTAGGGCAAAAAGGCAGCCGAGGAAGAGTAGGGTTTTCACTTGATTAATTTGAGTCGAAGCTTGGCCGAAGACAAGCGATTCCTTGGGCTAGCCGCTAGAATGACGTCCTATGGATTGACGTTGGCATCGGGCCCGTTTTAGTCTTCGCCATGATCAATTATCGAAATGTGAGGCTCTTCCGAATTTTTATTATGACCACTGTCACGCTAGGCCTCTCATTGCTTGGGAGCAGTTGTGTCGTAAAGCGCACGACATCTGCCTATGGGCAGCCAACAGAATCGAAATACGTAGTCAAGCGACCGGTAAAGAATTTTGTCAAGAATGTGGAATTTGAGTAAGGCTAAAGGAGGTTTTCAAACGCTTTTATCTACGGGATTCAGCGCGCTTTTTTATCTTTTTCATGAGGCCGCCATAGGCGAACTTGCCTGAAATGCGCAGCCGTCGATTAGTATCGAGTAGCTCATGGCCGCTGTGTTCGCGCATGTAGACTTCGCACTCGACGAGGTAAACGCCTTGGCCTTTTGGGCGGACCGTGACCTCTGGTTCAATGGCGACACCTTCACTTTGTAGGCTACCGTATTTAGCAACGGTTGCGAAGCCGCCCCACTTGCGGAAACGAAATTCGCTGGGTGTCTGGTTGAGTAGAGAAAAACCCTCTTCTTGAAAGACGTATTTCACCGCTTCATCTACGGATGATCGGGAGCTTGTCTGGATCGTTGTCGAAGCCAAGGAGGTCGTCTTGCCACCCATTGTGGCAGGAGAGCCACAGCTAGCGACCACAAGGGGTAGGCTAATGAGTAAAAAAGCGCGGAAGAGAAGTTTGGTGAGGGTCTTGTGTGATTTCATATTAGAATTTGCTGGGGAAATTGACTGTTGAGAGCACGAGGGGCGAGGTTCAAATCTGAAATTTTTCAGCCGAACCATGAGAGATACAACTTGATGATGATCGAGTTGGCGATGTCGACGAAAAATCCGCAAACCAAAGGGACAATGATAAATGCCTTATGGGCAGCGCCGTAACGTTTTGCAACGGCTGTCATGTTGGCCATCGCAGTTGGAGTGGAACCTAGTGAAATACCACCGAAGCCAGAGCAGATGACCGCTGCTTCGTAGTTCCTTCCCATCAGTCGGAAAATGATGAATAGAGCGAAACAAAAGGCGAGGATGAATTGAGCAGAAAGAATCCCGATGATTGGTCCTGCTAGTTCAGCGAGCGTCCATAGTTGGAGACTCATGAGTGACATAGCGAGGAACATGCCGAGAGATATATCAGAAATGAGTGCGAGTGAGCGCGTTTCGGAGGGCCATTTCAACTTTGGTGCGATACGCGGGATCGTATTGGTTAGGAGAATTGCTCCAAATAGGCTGCAAACAAAGAGCGGTAGCTGGAGACCTGTTTGTTCTAGTCCGCTTTGAATCAATTTGCCAAAAGTCAGGCTGAGGTTGAGGACTAGCCAAGCGCTCAAGAAGGAATAGATATTGATCTTCGAATTCTCCTGCTCGTGAACCAGACCGACATCTGGCTGGACGACGACTTTGGGTTCAAGCTTGTGGCGACTGATTAGTCGATTAGCGATGGGGCCGCCCATCAGAGATGCCAGAACGAGCCCGAAGGTGGCGCAGGCAATCCCGATCTCGCTGGCATTGGTGATCCCATATTGATCACGGAAGACTGGTGTCCAAGCAATGGCAGTTCCGTGCCCGCCAATCAAAGAAGTGGTGCCACCAAGGATGCCAACCGCATTTTCGAGACCGAAGAGTTTAGCGACTCCAATTCCAGTCAAATTCTGAAGCATCATGAAAACGATGGTAGCGCCGATGAGGATAATCAAAGGTCGGCCACCTGTGATCAAAGAGTGGAGATCAGAATTGAGCCCGATTCCCGCGAAAAAGTAAATTAACAGGATATCTCTCGCTCGGAGGTCGAACGAAATTGCAGTGCCAAAAATACCGAAAATCAACCAAGTCAAGAGGCACACTAGAAGCCCGCTGCTGACAGGTTCGGGGATGTTGTATTGGCGTAGTGCTGGAATCTTTCCGTTGAGGTATTTCCCCAAAAAGAGCACTAGAATGGCAATGTTGAAGGAAGTGAGAGCGGGTAATTCCATGAATGAATCAAAGCAAATTTTGGCTTTGGACTTCTTGTGTTAGATAGTAGCGAGTCACTAGCTTCGATTCAGCGAAGTAGTAGACAAAAACCTACTTGGTCGTGGTGCGCTGGAGATCGAGCATGGAATCTTGGCTAACCGTGATCAATCCATTTTGAGGGCGATTGAGGTCGATGACCAAGGTTGCGAGAACAGCGAAGGCGAGAATCAAGGGTAAGACGGCAATGACGCGGCGCTTGCCTGAGAGGCCCATTTGAATGCCCATCGCCATCATCGATAGCGCCGTGATGGATGATAGCGCCACCCAAACGCTGGTTGGAAGTCGGTTCCGCAATCCGCTGGCGACCCGTTTTTCATTCACATCGATGATGTGGTTGACGGATTGAATCATCAGAGAAGTGTTTGAGGTCGGCTTATCGTTTGCGGCTGAGCTGGCATGTTTCCAGAGGCCCTGATGAATTTTGATAGAATCCTCGAGAGCTTTCTCTGCGGCTCCAGGCTTGGTCCCTTCGATTCTAACGGCGATATAGTCACGAAGCAGGCCTTTGATTTCGCTCTGATATTGTGGCGCGACAAGGTCGGCCCTAAGGTAAGCAGTCCCGATGGCATTGACCTCTTCTAGCAAGTCCTGCTTGCGGTTTTCGTGCTGGGCGGATGCCATGGAAAATGAGATGGCCAGAACAAAGCCCAACATTCCCAATAATCCGCCGACCATGGGACCGATGGCGCTCGAGGCTTCCTTGTCTTCTGCTTTATAGATACATGAGCCTAGTTTGTAACCAATCTGGCAAAAGCCCAGCATCACGAGAGTAATGATGACGAAGAAAATAGCGATGGGGATATTTTGAATAAACTCAATTTTCATGTGAAGTGATCGCGGTGAAGTTAGTCCAATTGATTGAGTGGAGGTAGGGCAGAGTGGTGATATTGACCAGTTTTTTGGTGCTGGGTAGCGATTGCCGAGCGGAAGGCCTGTGTGAGCTCGGAGCCGTCCCAGTTGTCGGCTGGGCTTAGGCCAAATAGCTGACGCTGTAGGGCAAGGACTTGTTTGCGCAGTGCCTCAGGTGTCTGAAATTCCGGTTTTTGTAGGCTCAGCCAATGGTTCCAAGCGCTGATAGTTGCCCTGGCATCGTTGCGGCGGCATGCTCTGAGCAAGGCACGAGCCGCAATTCGTTGCGGTGGGTTGAGCTTGGTTAAAAGCTTTTGGCATTGGGCTGAAAGGCATTTTCCTTTCCAGATCGCAGCCCCGATGATGGCGCCCCCGATGGCTAGCCACGTCCAAACCGGGAGGCTACTACCTTTTTCTTCAGTAAGGGCTGCGGTTGGGGGAACTGGCACTTGAAAAGTCACGGCGGGCAATGTCTGGGAGAGAAGCTTTTCGGTTTTCGGGTTCCACCAGCTGTAGGTGAGCTCTGGAATGGTTAGGGTTCCAGAATCGGCGACTTGATAAGTAATTGTCTCGCGTCGTTCACCAAGAAACTGCCCTCGGTCGGTCTTGTCATTGGTTGCGACCTTTGGGGGGTAAATCCGGAAGCCATCCGGAGCGCTGCTTGGCACTGGGATAAAGGCCATACCCGTCATCTGGTCGGCGCGCTGAACGATGGTCCGTTTGAAGACATCACCGACCTTCGCGCTGGAGCTTGGTTGCGGATCCCAGGTCTCAGTGAGGTCGAGTGATTCCGTGGTGATGAGAAATCCGAGATCTTCTGTTCCGGGCGGGCGGTTGATCTTCACTCGAGCGCTGGGGAGAGTCGCCTGGACCTCCTTGGCTGGTCCGGTGAAGCTATCACGGGCATCGAAACGGACTTTGAACCCGGGGATTTCGAGGGTGCCAGTTTTCTGTGAAAATAGGGCGAATTCGTAGGTCCTGACGGCCCAAGTTTCGCCATCGATCTGTTTCGACGAGACGACGGCCCGCCCGATCTGCACGATGAAGGACTGGGATACTTCAGGGATCGAAATGCCTGCCGCACCGCTGAACGAGCCCTTGGCGTAGATATCAAGGTAGATGGGCAGTCGCTGCCCGGTCCACGCTTCGGGTTTCGGGATTCGGATTTCAGCCGGTGGCACGTCAGCGAGGACCGAGCTGAGTAAAAATAGGGCCAAAAGCGGTGCGAGCCGGGATAAGCGCAGGGCTTTCATTTGGTCTCTCCAGTTGCGGATTCAGAATACTGATAGGCGAATTTGGACTTCAGAAAATCGGCGGGTTTGGTCTGGACGCGACGTAGCCAGAGGGACTGCATCTGGCCATCACTGGTGGCCTGCTCGGCGGTGATGGTGGTGTCCTGCCCTTGATTCTTCTTTTTCTTATCAAAGACAATCTTGTCGGCACCCAGGGTCTGGTCGCCCATTTCGCCGCCAGTCCGTTCGATCAATTTTGCTCGGGCAATGGCGAGATCACGATTCTCCTGAGCTTCCTTCCATCCTGGTCGCTTGGTGAGTGCTTGTTCATAGCAGGTGACTGCGAGATCATACTTGCCATTCATGAGCCAAGAATTGCCCTGATTGTAATTGGCCTCGGCGGTGTCGCGGAGGGCGAAAGCTTTAGCGGCTTTCTCGAACTGGCCGTCGCGGTAGAGGGCGACGCCACGCCACATGGGGTCTTCGAATCGTTTTGCAGCTGAGGCATAATCCTCGCTGAGAAATTCGGATTTGCCCTGCTGGTCAAGCGTCAGCCAGAGGCCCGACCATGAGATGGCTGCGATGCTGAGAAAGACTTTCATGCCTGAGCCCCTTGCTTAGTGGTTTCGCGGCGGAAGGAAAAGGCGGATAAGATGACGAGAATGGGGACCAGCCACCATCCGGCCTCTTGCCAGCGGTCGCCGAGTTCACCGGACTTGCCGCCCGCTGAGCTCTCTGCGAGACGCAAGAGCTTGGCAATATCACTGTCATCGGCGCTCATTGTCTGGAAGGATGCATCGAGTGAGCTAACGACTTTCTGCAAGGCGGCGTCTTGGCTAGAGCCCTTGGAATTGATCGATATCACGTGGACTTTGAGCCCGCTTTCACGGATCGCAGTCGCTAGGGAGGGGGATTCACCACTCATTGAATCCGCCAAGATGACGATGGTGCCACCCTTATCACCTAGAATTTCGGCAGCCTTACGAATCGCGAGGTCGGGGCGGTCACCGGCTGCGGGCATAATTTCTGGGCTGATCTCGGCGGCCATCTGAGCGACTGCAGAGGTATCCTCGGTTGGCGGTAAAACCAAGTGAGCTGAGCCTGCGTAAGCGATGAGCCCCAAGGGCAGACCTGCTCGGGCCTTGGCGAGGTCATTGATCTTTAGGTGTGCGCGCTCGATCCTAGATGGGGCGGGATCGGGATTGTTCATGCTCGCATCCGCCTTGAGTAAAATCATGAGCGGAGTGCCCTCGTCGGCGAAAGGATTGGGCTCCAATCGCCAGGAAGGGCCGGCGATGGCGATGGCTGCTATGATCCACGCCGCCAAGGTAGCGACTATCGGGCCACGGAGAACTCGTCCATCACCACTGATCAGTGCCTTTAATAGTTCAGGTTCGATCTGTTCACGCCACCCTCGAAGAGGATCAGAGCGCCGCTGCCAGAGCCACCACAAGAACAGGACCAGCGGCAAGAGCAGCAGGGCCAGTGGGCGGATGAAATGGAAGTTAGCTAGCATGGCACTCATTGCAGGACCTCCAGTTTACCTGTGGTGGGATGAACGCGAATGTTCCCTGCAGTCGTCGAAGATCTACTTGGGCCCGATTTTTCGATGACCTGCAGGAGTTTGCTAGCTACGGAGATGAGAAGGGCCAACAGGACTGGGTAGTAGTAGAGGTCACGACGAGGTCGGTGACTGACCACTTGAACCTCCCGCGTCTCGATCTGATCAAGCTCTTTGTAAATTCCCTCTAGGCTTTTACGGTCCGCCGCGAAGAAATACGATCCGCCTGCTGCACTAGCCACTTCGCGCAAGGCTTCCTCGTCCAGCTTCTCTTCACCAAGCGTCGTTGGATCGCCAATGGCAACGGTGTGAATTCGGATGTCGCGGTCTCTGGCAATGCGCGCGGCTTCCACTGGAGGGACATCGCTTTTGGTGTCATTGCCATCGGTAAGAGCGATGATCGTTTTTGCTGGAGCATCGCTATCATCAAACAAGCTAATCCCGAGCCCAATGGCATCGCCAAAAGCCGTGCGGGGCCCGGCCATTCCGATGGCGGTTTCATCGAGTAGGCGCCTGGAAAGGCTAAGGTCGGTGGAGAAGGGGGATTGGAGAAAAGGCGAGTCGCCGAAAACCACCAGACCGACCCGGTCTCCATCGCGCTGTTCGAGAAAGTCGCCGAGGACTTCCTTAACTGCAGTCAGTCGATCGACAGTTTCGCCTGCCGAATTAGTGAAATCTTCTTGCTGCATCGAGCCTGAGAGGTCGACCAAGAGCAGCAGGTCACGCGTTGGTAAATTCTTGCTGACCGCAGGTTCCAACCACTGTGGTCGCGCTAGGGCGGTGATGAGGAGTAGCCAAATGAGTGACTTGGAGATCCAACGAGAGCCTCGCTTGGCCACTTGGCTCTTCTTCTGATCGGGCCCCGTTGATCGGAGTCGGTCACCGAAGGGCACCCGCACGCCTACGCTCGAAGTGCGCCGCGCAGGCAGGATCAAGCGCAACAACCAAGGCAGCGGTAGCAGAGCGAAGATCCAAAGGTGGGAGAAAATCAGCATGTTAGGTGCGGTGTGATCTGATCCAATCAACGGCGAATTTACGTAAATCACCAAAGTCGACGGCATCAGCCGAGGAGCGATAGACGTAGGAAGCGAGCTGATCTCGAACAGCGTCTGAGATTGCCTGCGACGATTGCTCGGCTAGCCAATCGACCCATGCAGAGCCAGACAGACTGGCAATGGTCTCTCGTGGGGTGAAGACGAGAGCGGTGCGGCGGAGAATTTCGGCAACTGCAGCAGGGTCATCAGCGTTCTTTAATTCTTGGAGAGCTTGGCGGCGATAGGCATTTTTCCGCCATTTCTTCAAAGTGTGGAGTGCCGCCCAGATGAGAAGTGCGAGACCGATGGCAATCACCCCATACCAGCCAGGGGCTAGTGGCCACCAGCTGACCTCTGGCGGGAGCGCCAGGTCGTTGAGTCGATCTAAGCTGGTAGCGGGTTGATCCATTATTTTTGACCGAGGGATTCACCGAACAAGTCACGCAACTGATCGGAGGGGGCTTGATGGGTGGAGATGGGTAGGATCGGCACGCGGAGCGCTCGGAATGTCTCTCGCCACTTATCCAAAAGTTGGACAAAGGCGTTCTGGAAAGTCTGAGGAAAGTCGCTATCAGTGGGCACTTCGATCGTTCCTTGTGGGGTCGCTGCCATCATGCCAGGTCGGTTTTTAAGCGAGGCTCCGAGAGGGTCGTAAACGGCGACGATGAGCACATCATTGTGAGCGGCAAGTCGAGTGGCGAGACGCTGGGTTTCATCATCAGCTCCATCGAGATCACTGATGATGATAACTAGATGATCGTGGGTGGCTCGCCGGACCGCTGCCTCTAGGGCATCGTTGAGACCTAGACGACCAGCCTCCTCTGGTGCCTCCGCTAACTCGGCATTTAAGCGAGCCACTTCATGCAAGAATCTTAAGACGCTGGTCTGGCTGCCTTGCGGGCGGATATCGATGACTTCTTGCTCGTTGAAGACGATGCCGCCCACACGGTCACCGGTCTGCAAAGTGCGCCAAGCTCCCAGAGCCGCGATCTCGGCAGCGGTGACGGATTTCATCGCGCGGCGGCTTCCGAAGAACATCGGCGAGCGCTGATCGACTACCAGTAGGACTGGGCGCTCTCTTTCCTCGCTGTAGACTCGGACGTGCGGTGATCTCAATCGAGCGGTGGCCTTCCAGTCGATCGTTCTGACATCATCACCTTGGCTGTAGTGGCGCAGTTCTTCGAATGCCAAGCCCCGACCTCGCAGGCGGGATGTATGACGGCCTGCCAGTAATGAGTGGACCGGTTGACTCGGAAGAAAGCTGAACCCTCGCGCCTCCGCCTTTAGCAGCAGAAGCTCATCAAGAGTGATGGTGACATTGACGCTCATCAGATCGGGATCAAACGGGCACGACGGTCTTGAGCAGTTCTTCGATGACCTCGACGCGTGTCTTGCCTGCCGCCTCGGCCTCATAAGTGAGGTGAATTCGGTGTTCCAGACAGGCCGGCGCGATGGCACGGATGTTGTCTGGAGAGACAAAGTCTTGGCCATTTAGCCAGGCATGAGCTCGCGCGGCGGAATCCAGTGCGAGAGTTCCCCGCGGGCTAGCTCCCAGACGGATCCATTTGGCAAGGTCACCGCCGAGCTTTTCGGGCTCGCGGGTGGCGATGACTAGATCGACGATGTATTGCTCTGCGGCCTCGGCCACATGAACTTGCGCGACTTCTTTACGCGCCTCGAAAATGACGGATTGCGGCACTGGTGCAGGAGATTCTGCGGTCTTACCGGTCTTTTCCCCTCGCACCAATCTCAAGATCGCGGCCTCGTTCTCGGCCGGAGGGTAGGGCACATTGACGTGAAGGAGGAAGCGATCCATCTGAGCTTCTGGGAGCGGGTAGGTGCCTTCTTGCTCGATCGGGTTCTGCGTAGCGAGAACGAGAAATAGTTCTGGCAATTTGTGAGTGGTGCCGGCGACCGTGATCTGGCGCTCTTCCATCGCCTCGAGTAGAGCTGCCTGAACTTTCGCTGGGGCTCGGTTAATCTCATCTGCCAGGATGAGGTTGCCGAAGATTGGACCGGACTGAAAGTCGAAGCTGCCATTTTGCTCGCGATAGATCTCCGAGCCAGTCACATCGCTAGGGAGAAGATCGGGAGTGAACTGGACCCGAGAGAAGTCACTCTCGACCAGCTTGCCAAGGGTCTTGATCGAGCGCGTCTTCGCGACACCTGGCAGGCCCTCCATGAGGACGTGGCCATCGGCTAGAAATGCGATGAGCAAGCGCTCAACGACGGATTCTTGTCCGATGATGGAGGCATTCATAGCCTCGGCAATCTTGAGAATCGATTCTCGTGGGGTCATGGGTAAGTTACCTTATTTCTGGAGTTTTGCAGGGAAGATCGTTTTCCAATCGTTCTTCATATCGATGATCTTCCAGCCACGCTTGGGTCCTTCGTCGAGACCGCGCGCGAGCTTGCCTACCGAAGATTCACGGTCATAAGAAAATTCGCGTTCAGCATCCGTATGGTGGACCAGCATACCGAAGCGAGCGCCGTCACCGTTGGTGGTCCACTCGAGCATTTGAAAGTCGCCATCAGAATTACCTGCCGCGAAGATCGGGCGGCGACCGATGTGCTGGTAAATGCCAACCGGCTTGCCTTCCTTGTCGTCAATAAAGTTCAGCTCAGGCATTTTGACAATCACGGGCTTACCGTCGCGAACTTCGTATTTGGCCTTGATGCTGGAGCCGATGACCTGTTCTGGCGGAATGCCATAGGCGTCTTCGGCAAACACGCGGAGAAAGTCAATACCACCACCTGAGACGATGAAGGTCTTGAATCCGTTTGCCCGAAGGTAATCGAGAAGGTCGAGCATCGGTTGATAGATCATTTCGTTATATCGAAGCCCAGTCTGAGGGTGCTTGGAGGTCGCGAGCCATTCGCGAATTACCTGATCGAATTCTTCACTGGTGAGACCAGTATGGGTCGCCATGGTCATCTCAAGAAGGGCGTGCTCACCTCCTGCAAGTGCGGATTTAAGATCGCCCTTGAGGACCGAAGCAAAAGGCTCCTTTTCTTTCCATTCAGGATGTTCTGGAGCGAGTTTTTTGATGCGGTCGAAGATGAAGAAAGCCTGAAAATACATCGGTTTTTCCGCCCAGAGGCAGCCATCATTGTCGAAGGTGGCGATGCGGTCGGCAGGCTCGACGAAGTCAGGAGATCCTTTGGTCGTGACTTTTTCAACGAAAGCCATGATGGCCTTCTTATTAGCGCCGTCTTTCCAAGAGGCGAGGGCTTCGGCTGCGGAGCCGATCGATAAGCTGAGGCATGCAAGTGCCAGAGAGAGAAGTTGATTTTTCATCATTAGGAAATTCGTAAGGATCGAGTCTTGCCAGTAGGAAGTTTGAGTGAGCTGCTCAGGCGGGGCAAGCTCATACGCCTTGGTGTCTTAGGTTCTCAACGAGCCGAAATTGATCTCAAAAAGGAAAAGAGGGTAGGGGATCTATCGGTAAAAAAAACCTCCACTCCCCATGGTGATAGGAAGTGGAGGTTGGAAGGTCTTCAATTATTGACCGGAATTGTCTTGGAGGCTCTGCAGCACACGTTCCAAGTTGAAGCTACCTGGCTTCTGACGAGGTGGGAACTCTTTGTAGGTCTCGAGGTGCTTGCCCACGTAGGCTGCGCCCGGTGTGAGGAGGTAGATACGCTCGAATCGCCACATATTATACATCTCTGCTTCGTGGTCGGCACGTTCGAATGGGTCGGTGCGCAGGCAGAAAAGCTTAGGCACACGAAGAGTCACGAGAGGCTCTTGCCAGACATCGAAGCCGTGGGCACGTTGCTCCATGAAGACCAGCTTCCAGCGCTCGTAGCGAAGGTTGGCCAAGCCGCCATCATCGGTCCAGTAGAAGAATTCCTTACGAGGAGATTCTTTAACATCGCCTTTCAAGAAAGGCATCATGTTGTAACCGTCGAGGTGGACCTTGTAGTCACGGCCGATGGCCTTGTGGCCTTTGAGTAGCTTCTCTTTAACGTCTGGTTCACCAGCAGCGGCGAGCAGTGTAGGAAGCATGTCTTCGTGAGAGAAGATTTCGTTGTGAACGGTTCCAGGCTCAATGACGCCAGGCCACTTGATGAGAGTAGGGACACGGTAGCCGCCTTCCCAGTTGGAATTCTTCTCATTGCGGAATGGGGTTGTGCCGCCATCAGGCCATGAGAAACATTCAGCACCATTATCACTCGAATACATGATAATTGTGTTTTCAGCCATTCCAAGTTCATCAAGTTTTGCAAGGATTTCACCGACGTGAGCGTCATGCTCGACCATGCCATCTGCATAGATACCAAGACCAGTTTTGTTGCGTGAATCTGGCTTCAAGTGAGTGTTGACGTGCATGCGGGTGGAGTTCCACCACAAGAAGAAAGGCTTCTCCGCCTTTTTAGCACGGTCAAGGAAGTCTAGGGCACCAGCAGTGACTTCGTCATCCACAGTTTCCATGCGCTTTTTCGTGAGTGGGCCGGTATCTTCGATCTTTCCATCAG
The DNA here is from genome assembly GCA_964021555.1 of uncultured Verrucomicrobiales bacterium. Taxonomy (GTDB): domain Bacteria; phylum Verrucomicrobiota; class Verrucomicrobiia; order Verrucomicrobiales; family Akkermansiaceae; genus CAXIBU01. The sequence goes on from CAXIBU010000038.1 coordinate 13,157, forward strand.
ATGTCGACTTGATGACGCCACGAGGTCCAAATTTCTTCTTGAATTCAGGGTCCTTGGGGTAGTCAGGGCTCTCTGGCTCTTCCTCAGCATTGAGGTGATAGAGGTTACCCATAAATTCGTCGAAGCCATGGTTAGTTGGCAGCATGCTGTCGAGGTCACCGAGGTGATTCTTACCATACTGTGCGGTCATGTAACCGTGATTTTTCAGCAGACCAGCGATGGTCGGATCGAGAATAGAAAGACCTTCTTTAGCGCCGGGAAGACCGACTTTGAGGAGACCGGTGCGCAGTGGGCTCTGGCCGGTGATAAAGGCGGCGCGACCAGCGGTGCAGCTCTGCTGACCATACCAGTCGGTGAAAAGAGCACCTTCCTTAGCAATTCGGTCGATGTTTGGCGTCTTATACCCCATCATTCCGCGGTTGTAGCAGCTTGGGTTATTCCAGCCGACATCATCACCCCAAATGACGACGATGTTGTATTTTTCAGCCGCGCCTGCCAATGGCAGCAGCGCGCCGAGGGCGAGCGTGTTGACGAGCAATGCTCGGAAAGTTCGGAACAGTGGTTTCATAGGCGTTTCGTTGTGTTAGCGTGTATTTCGTAATCCTGTAGACTACTAAAAGATCATGAGCTGCGGTGAGCTACTTGTCAATTTAAGTAATGGATTGAGATCTGTCTTTGCACTGATACGTAACTTTTTTGATTGTTTCTGCTATGCAGGTCTCGACCACTTACCGTGAATTAACGAGAGATTGAGTAGGTCGTAATCATCTGGTTTTCAATTGTTAGAGAGTAATGATTGGTGAACTTGCTTGTTTCCAGCGTAAGCAGGGCGGGACATCCGTGGATTGAAGAAGTCTGTCTGCCAGTAAGTCCTGAACCGGTGCCTTGTCCATACGCCGGCATAGAATCGCAGCTACATCGGTCTCAGTGAGGGCGGGGGGAGGATGAGGAAACTGCAGCGGAGAATAAACCAATTGTCTCCCGAATAGGACTGTTCATCCGGTCTGTGAACTAAACCAGTGGTGATTCAATGACGGATCGAACGCCAGGCGCATAGTCTCCCGACTCAGAAGTGGTGCACGACAATGTTTGGCACTCTCAAAAACCCACACCTAATATATGAAACTAAAACTCATTACTTCACTCTGTCTCGCAATGCCTCTCGCCGCTCAGGGGGCATTGGTAGTTATTGATAACCTTGATCTTCCAACTCCGACTACTTCGGGTGCCCAGTCCAACTACCAAAAGCAGTCATTTACCCCGAACGTAGCTGGAATCGGTTCAAATGATACGGTTGCTGCAAACTCTCCACTCCCGACAAGCGTGTTTCTCCAATCGGCTACTTTCCTGACGACCCCAACCGGCTCAGGAACGACCGCTGGGAATCTTTTCGTCGATGTCTATCTTGGGGTTGGGAACGGAGGGACTTTCATTGGTTCTTCTTCCAATTCTGTCGATGTGATTGCCTTGGGCTTCAATGCTCAGGCAACATGGAATTTCGATAATCTCTCACTGGACAGTTCTCAAGAGTATGCGCTCGTTTTCTCGACTGATTCCGGTGCAGGGAATCCTGCAACCGCACGATTGACTGCAGCAAATAACGGGGGCGGATTTGTAAATACCTACTCCGGAGGAACTGCTGATGACAGCGCTAGTGGCGCTTCACCCGTGCCTTTCGATGCCCGGTTCAATGTGATCTACGATACTATTCCAGAGCCTGGATCGACTGCCCTGATTGGTCTCGCTGGCCTCGGTCTGCTAATGCGCCGTCGCGCCTAATCAGTTTCTCGTTCGACTAGACTTCAGATACCCACCAGCTCATCGAGTTGGTGGGTATCTTGGTTTATCAGTCTGGTCTTTTCGACCGACCAGCGGGAGTGCGATGACGTCAGCTGAAGGGGAGTCGTAAGGTCAAAGGGTCTTACCGATGCACTTTCGCAAGTGCTAAACCTCTACCATATCTACAATGAAATTGAAATCTACCTTCGTGGCCTTTTTTGGGGCCATGACTTTCGCGGCAAATGCAGCAATCATTTTCGATACGACCCCACGTAACGATCAGGCAAACTTTGTCAGCAACGGAACTGTCGCCGGCGGTGCTGGCCAGACCTTTAATGCCGATTTGTCCACCGTTGGAGCTGAAGTTTTCTTGTCGTCCATCAGGGTCGATAATCGTTCGTCCGGCGCCTTTGGAACGGATCTTTACCTAGCGGTGTATGAGAATGATGCCACCGATGGAACAACTTGGACGCCGGGTGCCTTGGTTGGTGTTTCAACCAATACTCAGAACACTAATACGAACGGGGGAATTGCTCTGTGGAATTTTAGTTTGGAAGAGCTGACGGACGGGCAAAATTATCTTTTTACCTTCACCGACGATGCGGCAGGAACCTCGACAGTTGATGTCGGGGTCGGGGTCTTACTCAGTGCTGGAAATTCGGACCAATCCGCTTTTTCTGGAGGGGCCATTGCGTTTGGAGGGGCTCATTCGATCGCAGCTCAGATTACGACCTCAGTTCCCGAGCCGAGTTCCACAGCTCTTATCGGTCTCGCTGGTTTGGGCTTGGTCCTGCGCCGCCGAGTTTAGTATTTCTTGGCCCCTGACTCAATTAGCCACTTTGTCGTCAAGACAGAGCGGCTTTTTTTCACCAAAAAAGGCCCGTTCCGATATGGTCGGAGCGGGCCTTTTGAATGAATCCTTTTGCTGATCAAGTTAGGCGCTCGGAAGCGGGCGCTCGGTGGCGGTGTCGGCTGAATAGTCGACGCCGTCGAGGCCGAAACCGAAGAGACGAAGAAATTCATCTTGGTAGCCTTGGAAGTCGGCATCCTGAGGGAGCGACTCAGTGGTGATGGTGGGCCAGATCTTGGCGACTTCGGCTTGGACTTCGGCGTCCATCTCCCAGTCATCGATCCGAATTCGGCCTTCGCTATCGAGTTGTGGGCCAGCCTCCGGATCATAGTGATCGGCGAAGAGTCGCTGGATTTGTTCGATGCAGCCTTCATGAGTGCCCTTGGCCTTCATGATTTTGTAGAGGATTGAGATGTAGAGCGGCACCACTGGAATGGCGGAACTTGCCTGGGTGACGAGGGCTTTATTGACGGAGACCAGAGCAGTCTTGTCACCAAAGCGTTCGTTCATCTTGGCAGCGGTTTCTTCGACGTGCTTCTTAGCGCGGCCGATGGTGCCGTCGGTGTAGATGGCCCAGGTGAGCTCAGGCCCGATGTAGGAGTAGGCAACGGTTTTGAAGCCGTCTGCTAGGACACCAGCGTCAGACATGGCATCGATCCACATTTGCCAATCTTCTCCACCCATTACCTTGACCGTGTCGTCGATCTCTTGTTGGACGGCAGGTTCGATGCTGACTTCGGTGACCTCGCCTTTATCGGTATTGAGGTTCTTATTGGTGTAGGTCTCGCCGGTGGGCTTGAGGACGGATTTAAAAGTCTCGCCAGATACGGGATCGGTGCGGCGCGGTGAGGCGAGGCTGTAAACGACCATGTCGACCTGCCCGAGGTCTGCCTTAATCGTTTCGATGACCTGGGCCTTCATTTCATTGGAAAAGGCGTCGCCATTGAAGCTCTTGGCATAAAGCCCAGCTTTGGCGGCCTCCTCTTCGAAGGCGACCGAATTATACCAACCGGCGGAACCAGGGCGTTTTTCGGTGCCTTCTTTTTCGAAAAAGACGCCGATGGTCGATGCGCCTCCGCCAAATGCAGGGACGATGCGGGAGGCGAGGCCGTAGCCGGTAGATGCGCCGATCACGAGGACCTTCTTGGGCGCGTTCTCTAGGGCGGGCTTGGACTTAACGTAGTCAATTTGCTCACGGACATTAGCAGCGCATCCGTCTGGATGGGAAGTGGTGCAAATGAAGCCGCGGATTTTGGGTTCGACGAGCATAGAGTTGTTATTGGTTAGAGGTAACTAGTTAAGGTTCTATTTTGTGGCACTGGGGTGCCAGTTCTTTTTTTCAGAGCTTGTGACCCATCCGGTCGCGCTTGGTCTCGAGGTATTTCTCGTTGTGCGGGTTGGATGGCAGGCTGATGGGGATCTGTTCAACAATCTCCAGTTCGTAGGCGTGCAGGCCTACGACTTTTTTCGGATTATTGGTGAGAAGGCGCATCTTGCGAACGCCGAGGTCGTGGAGCATCTGAGCTCCCATGCCGTAGTCCCGAAGGTCGGAGCCGTAGCCGAGCTTAAGATTGGCCTCCACGGTGTCGAGGCCCGCTTCCTGTAGCTTGTAAGCGCGGATCTTAGCGGGTAAGCCGATGCCACGGCCTTCCTGTCGGAGGTAGAGCAGGACGCCGCCTTCCTTGGCGATACGCTCCATGGCGGTGTGAAGTTGGCCGCCGCAGTCGCAGCGCTGGGACATGAAGACATCGCCGGTCAGGCACTCGCTGTGCACGCGAACGATGGTCGGTTCGTCAGGCTTGATCTCGCCTTTGCTGAGCGCGATGTGGTGGGTGCCGTCCAGGACGTGCTCATAGAGGTGGCAGTCGAATTCGCCCCAATCCGTCGGAAGCTTGATTGTTTCCGTCAGGTGGACGAGGCGCTCGGACTTGCGGCGGTATTCGATCAGGGAAGCGATGGTGCAGGCCTTGAGCTGATGGGTGCGCTGAAATTCGCCGAGGTCTCCGGCGCGGGCCATCTC
>CAXIBU010000039.1:0-17409 GCA_964021555.1 uncultured Verrucomicrobiales bacterium
TGCCTCAAGGACATCACCAAGCGGCGTAAAAGGCGCCATTTGGAGAGCAGTAAATTCATCACGAAGGTGCGGACCGTAGAGACGAAAGCAATCGACAAAATCACAATCAATGCAGCGACAATGATGAAAGGCCAAGCTTTCTGAAGGAAGTGACTGAAGTTGAAAATTAAAGAAATCAGCCCCTCGGGTTCGGCTCCGACCGAAGCCAACAGATCTTCAATCTGTGGGACAATCTTGACCTGAGAGAAAATGAAAGCCCCGGTCAGGACCGTAATAACGATGGAAGGCATGAGTGTAGCTGTCTTCAATCGCTTCTTCAGCTTCATATCAGTGTCGATTCGCTTGGCGAGGCTGCGGAAAGCTTCGTCAAGGCGTCCGGCATCGCCACCCGCGTGGATCAAACTCACGATCAGGTCGTTGAACATTCCAGTGCGCCGGAATGCCTCATGAACGGAAACCCCTGCCATGACATCGCTCCGAACGGTCTGAAGAGTATCTGCCAGATGTTGGTTGGGTAATCCTTTGGCGTAATACTTTAGAGCGTCAGATGTATTAATCTGTGCCTTGAGCATCGAAGCCAAACTTCGGAACATCTTGATTAGCTCCTTTTGTTTGAATTTTACCCTCTTGCCAGCCTTCTTCGGGTCACCCGATGCTGGCTTTCCTGCTTTCACAGGGCCCGCTTGAGTTGCTGGTGGTGAAGGGGGTGCTGGTGTCGCGGTTTTTCCAAACATATTAATCAGTATACGTCATATCGATTACCTTAGCCAGGGCGCTAAGGTCGGTCTTTCCTTCTTTAAATAGGCGTAGACCACTTCTGCGGAGTGAGGGTAGTTCGCCACTTCTAAGCAGCATTACCTCGAGATCGTAAGGGGTCATTTCGCCACGCGACAACTTATCTGAGACGTCAGGGCTGATGGGGAGAATTTCGAGAATTGCGGTTCGGCCGGCGTAGCCAGTGTTGCCACATTCGTTGCAGCCTTCCGGGCTACCGCGGTAGACGGTTCGTGTTGCCCAATCATCGTCTAGGTTGAAGAGCCTACGGTCCGTCTCAGAAACACCGGTTTCACGGATTTTACAGGCAGGACATAGCACCTTAAGAAGACGCTGTGCACAAGCGGCTTTTAAAGTTTGAGCGATCTTCCATCGCTCAATTCCAAGCTGCTCGAAACGCTCAATGATCTGAGAGGCTCGCTGAGTGTGAACGGTGGTAAGAACTTTGTGACCTGTCACCGCTGCCTCAATCGCTAGTTCCGCGGACTCGGTATCTCGAACCTCACCCATGAGGATGATATCGGGATCCGATCGCATGAAACTCGCAATCATGGGCTTAAACTCATCCGCGCTCTTGAGGTCACAGTGAATCACGCCGGGGATTTCATCTTCCACCGGGTTTTCCAAGGTGAGAATATTATCCTCCGGATTGTTCAGCTCTCGAAGCATTGCATTCAGAGTAGTGGACTTACCAGAACCAGTAGGTCCACTCATGACGATGATCCCTGCGGGGACCCGCATGACTTTGCGGAGCTGGAATAAGGTTTCGTCATCAAAGGCGAGAGAGCCCTTACCCAGAGCTACGGTTAGATTGCTTTTGTCCAATAGTCGCAAGGTCGAGTGATATCCTCGATAGGTCTGGTGCCGCTCGAAACGGAGGTCAATTGTTCGGTTAAGATAGGCGATGGAGAAACGGCCCGAGAGCCCGGGAGCAGTCGCTCTTTTCTCTGGGGGTATTCTGACCAAGTTAAGCAAAAATGCATCAACGCGATCCTTAAGCTTAATTGGAATCTCAGTCCTGTAACCAAGGTCGCCGTTGACCCGGAGCATGTAGTAAAAATCGGACTTTTCGACTTTGAAGTGAATGTCGGAAGCCTTGGCTTTTACGGCACGGGCGAGAATGGTTGCCAAGAGCTGGGCGATAGGCTCGGTATGATGCTCGTTGACCTTGAAGTCCGAAATGTCGTCTTCAAACTCCTCAACATCGATCGCTTCCAGCTCGCTACGGCTCGGACCTGTCGCATCAGAGAATAGTTCAATGGTTCGAGAAATCTCGTTTACTGGAGTAACGATATTCTGAAGCTCATATTTGGGGAAACGAGCAGAGAGGTAGTCGCGCGGAAGGCCACTCCAAGGGTCGGATACCGCTACAATCAGGCGGTGCCCCCGCTTGCAAACCGGAGTGAAACGATTCCTAGAAAGAACACGCGGGTCGCATTTTTCAAGCAGTGATTCATCTACGTAATCAGCGATACTGGGAAAGAATGGAAGACCGTTCAATTCGGCGATTGCCGCCATGAAAATGGGGCGGGTCACCTTGTTAGGGACCTGGCTTGAACTTAGGTCGTCAAAGTTAGCGTCGTGCTTGCGCAAGGTCGCCATGATCTGTTGGCTAATCAGATCATTAAATGTGATACCGTCGAACTCGATCATAGGTTGAAGTGACTATTGAGTAAGTTGGCCCAACCTCGATAATCGATCCGAGTGACGGTGATATAAGGTTCAGATCCAATTCGGCTATGGAGATATTTTTTGACTTCTTCCCCAACAATCTCAGCTGCGACTGCATTTAGTGAGGTCACTCCGATTACGTCAGTGTCTTCAGCGAAGATGATTGGGGCTAACAATAGCTTCGATAGAGCCTCCAGCTTCGGATGCTTTTCGTAGAAGTTGTTAGGTGGGCTGATAGACGGGACAAAAGGGACCAAGATTGGGGATGGTGCTAGGTAAAGTGACGCGACGTAGGATAAATCCTCAGTCATGTCGGCCATCGTAGCATCTTCGCCATGGCGCACCTTGACGAGGCATTCGATGACATCGAGCCGCCGCTTTGCAGTGCCCCGGTCTTCAAAGAATCGTTGGCGGATACTTTCCTGTTCAGCTTCGGAAACAAAGCCTGAGAAGGATAGCGCCTGGATACTTTCATCAAGACACTGTTGCAAGAGGTCTTGGTCTTCGGGAATGGAATAAAAATCCGCCGCAGCATCGTATGCTGCGGCGGATTGGGAAGGATCGTCGCTCATTTGGCGTCTAGAGAACAAAGATTTCTGTTACTGTCTTAGCGACGGCGCGAGAAAGGATTCATCCGTGGATTATTGCTGTGTGAGGTATTCGAGTAGTGCACCTCTTGGCCCTTGGCCGAGTATGGTGTCGCCGCTGGAACTTGATCGTGCTCGCAAGCATCTTCATCGCAGTCGAGGTAAGTGCAACGCTCCTTGTTGGAGACGCGTGCTTTCGCTGCGGAGGTTACCCTTTTCGTCTCAGAAATTGAAGATGGATCGTAAGCCTTCGGAGTCACACAGAAGACTAGGCTCGTTTGCTCTTCGGTTTTAACATCACTCTTGAATAGGAAGTTGATTACCGGGATATCTCCCAAAATAGGAACTTTCGTCTTATTGTTGGTCTCAACAAGGCTGTAAAAGCCGCCCAAGAGTAGGGTGTGGTTATTCGGAACTCGAGAAATGGTTTCAATCGTTGACTCTTGAACTCGTGGGAACGTGACGCCAGGGTTCGAGCCTTGGATCTGGTCAGTAATTTGGGCCGACCTTGGTCGGAGTTTCATCCGAATCGTGTTATCGGGAAGCAGTGTTGGTCTGACGGAGACGGTAACGCCGATTTCGCGGGTTTTCGTAGGGTCATCATCAGCAATTGTCGGATCTGCTTCATCGATGGTGTATCGGACTTCCTCAGTCGCAAGACCACCAGCCAATCCAGTCGACTGAGTCTGAGTGATGATTGGAACACGATCAATAATGGAGAGGAGGGCCTCCTCGTTATCTTCGGTAATTAGCGTAGGGTTGCCTTCTTGTTTTGCGCAATTGGCGTCTCTCAGAGCACGTAGAACTCCAGTAAATTGAACTGGTGAGAGGACTAGACCTGCTCCATTGTTCTCGACAAAGCCTTGATTAGCGCCACCGCCTCCACCGCCCTGAGACGCAAAACCTGGATTTGAAACAGGGTAAGGGCCGAGGAAGTCACCTAGGCCGAACAGATCATTCAAATCACTAATGACATCCAAGGAAACTCCTGAATTACGACCTAACGAAGTGCTCCAATCAATCCCCGTGGCTGTTCCGCTGAGACGGTTACTGCGGAGAATCTTGGTTTCGATTACGATCTGGCCTTTCGCCTTATCTACCTTGGCGAGTAACTCTTCGACAGCGGCGATTTTCTTAGTCGTATCGATGATGATAATCGTATTCGTTTTTGCCTCGTAGTTAACAATTGCTCCTGGAGTTAAGAGTGGAGTGAGCAACGATTTGATGCTGTCGATATCGTCTGGACGAAGGTATTTGAGCTGATAAGTCCATTGCTCAGAGGGGAGTTGACCGAGTTGGCTCTGGTCGAGAGCGTAGATAATGCCGCGGTCAGTGTAGAGCTCAATGTTGGAGAACTGAGCGATGGCGCGCATTTGCTCGACCGGATCACCTGCAGGGATGGAACCAGTGATCTGAAACTCTGGTCCGACTAGGCGACTATTAGCAAGGTAGCCAAAGCCTCCCTCCTTAGCGAGGTATTCAAAAATGGCATTGAGTTCGACTCCGGTTAGCTTGAGTCCGCCGTCTTCTGCTTCTTCAATGGCACCAGCACCAGTATCGTTAAGGTCGATCGGGTCAGGGACTTCTTCTTCACCTTCTGCCACAGGGTCGGCTGGATCAGCAGGGTTCAAGGGGTCGATTGGATCAGCGGGATCAGCGGGATCGGCAGCAGGCTCTCCTGCGGCGGCTGGTGGTGCCGGAGGAGCATCAGGGAGGTCGGCGGCTGGAATTGGTTCAGCAGTTGGGTCGTCTTGGGCCGCTGCGGGGAAGAGACAGGCGAACGAGGCTGCGAACGCGACGAGGCATTCTTTGGTTTTCATAGGTATGTTTATCTTATTTTGTGCAGGGGTCGTCTGTTGCCACATTAGCGGCACAATCTTGAAAGTATCAGGGCCACAGGATTTCAAAAGCTTTTTGTTTATCTTGATCCTCGAGAAGTAGGGTCTTTGGCTTGATTTCCAACAGCTTAAGATGGAATTCAAAAACTCCAATAGCGTCTTTCGGATCCACGCCTTTAGGTAAGTTTCCTTTATTGGCGGCCCTATCATACTTGAATGAGAAGGGCTGCCCTTCAGGAATGGTGACCTTCTGGCCGTTGCAGATGAAAACGACTTGATTACGGTCCTCGTCGACAACCAGAATCTTTAGGCAGGCTTTAAGTGCTTCTGATAGAGTGGGAGGTTCAATCTTCCTCTCTTTGGGCTGTTCCTTGCGATCGATGACGGGCGCTTTAGGAGCGGGTGTCCGAGGGATGAGACCATCTTCTTGGTAGAGCCCGAAAGGATCGGTATCCACCTTGCGAATGGCTAATTTTGATTTCGCATCCGAAATGGCTTGGTTGAGCAGGTTGACTTCTTCTTCGCTCAATTTGTCAGTAGCACCTGCCACTTCCCGCGGGGCAGCTGGGCTGGCAAATGATTGGGCCAAGCTAAGAGCGAAAGCAGTGAGTGTAAGAGTGATGGTTTTCATTTTCTCCAGACGCTGTAGGTGATGTTGCAGTTAACCGATGTTCGACTTCCGTTAGCTGGTTCAATGGTGAAGTTCTCCACGACAAGATTAGGAAGACGATACTCAAAGTCGACGAACATGGATTGCACGTCTCTGTAGGCTCCGCGAAAACTGAGGTTGTATGTCTGAGATGGTTGACTCTCTAATGCCAGAGCAATGGGTGCTTTGCGGTTGGCGATTGAATTACTCACGCGCTCAAGTTGTGGTGAGCGGGCACTTGCTGCAGACTGATTGAACTGTTCCTCAAGGATAGTCCTGGGGTTGAGGTCCATGGTTGCCTCCCAGCGAGCGAGCTCAGCTAGGTTCGCCGAAGAACTATTCTTAAGCCGTGTGGCTTTTGCGGCAGTTAATGAAGAATTACGAAAAACTGTTTCCTTCTTCGAAAGCTCGGAATTGACGTAAAAGTAGATACCTCCCGCAATTGCGATTACCAGTGTTGCGAGGATGAGTGGCTGGGCGATGCCGTAATTCGATATGGCTTTTTTGTAGTGCATTGCTGGTAATTACGAATTAGGTAGCGAAAGTGGATCTTTCGGCTGAAATGTTTGTTGAATATCTAGCTGGAAGACACGCGGCAAAAGCGCAGGGTTGACGATACCTCGTTCATCGACGAAATTATCGTTAGCCCGCTGGTTTTGGGATTCCGAAAGTCGTGGTTGACCGATTTTTCTAGTGCTCACCTCTAGGTTGAAGGATTCGTCTCCGGTGGCATCGTAGACTTCTTTGAACAACTTGGTAATCGTTTCAACAGTTCCCAATTGTAGTAGGCTGTTTCCTGCTTCCTTGTCGTTGTAATAGCCACTGATGCGCCAGGTTCTGGTGAGGCCGATGCCTCCGCCCTCGACGCGTGTCGGGCTGGCTGAATAGTTGAACTTGTCTACATAGATGCCTTTGCCTCTCGGAATCGCCCGGCTCAGGAGTTCCATATTGGACCAGGCGCGAGATCTGTCTAAGAGGAGTTGGCCAAGCTTTTGGTGTTGAAGGTTGGCGGCTTTGAGTTTTTTAATTTCTGCTGAACTGGAAGAACTAGACTTAAAATTCCAGACATCTGACTTCACAGTAATGTAGCTCCATATTCCAACGAAGAGTAAGACGACGACTGGCAGAATGAAGAGAAGTGGTCTGATGCGGGCACCCAGTTGAGCCAGTTTGATTTCTTCTTTAGTCGGCTCAAAGCCAGCGCGTTTTGCCGAAGGGTCACAGAAGTTAGCCAGGCCCCATTCGGGTTGATTTAGGAGAGCGAAGGTCTTTGTTTCATTCAGCCTAGTAGCTTGAACCGGCAGGCAGCGGTTGGCTGCGGCGATTACGAAGGGAATTTGCCCTCTGAGTTCTTCGGGCACCAGATCAGGTCCGTTAACGCTGGAAATGGTCGCCTGGGGGAAGTTTTTGCCCAGAGCGCGCTGAAGCATCTGGTTGGGCTTTTCGGTAAAGATGGTTGTAATATCGAACTCGCCAAGCTCAAGAGAAAGCATGGTTGTCCTGATGGAATGAACGATCAAAGATGGGTTCATTCGGCCTTGCAGTGCGCGGAGAATGCGGAGTTCTCCTTCTTGGTCAAGGACACCGAATAAAGTTAGACTGTCGAAAGGAATGAGGAAACCGGTTGCTCGGCCCTCCGCGGGATTGACCAAGCTAGGTAACGCCTGGATCACCGTCAGTGGGGAAGAGAGAATTGTTGTTCGGATGGGTATGTCTAATTCCTGCCCGATGGTGATCAGGTTCTCTGCAATGACATCGTATTGGCGGCTCAAGACCAATGCCGTCGCGTAAGGGGGGGAATCCGTATTCAGGTAGGGGATCATTCGCCACACGTATTCCGAAGCGGCGAGGGACTCGTCTTCGAGAGTGGCGGTGGGCTCGTAAATCAGGGTTTGTGCGAGCTGTCGAAGGTCGTTAGGAAGACCGTTGTCGAGAGGAATTTCCGTTGTGGCTAGGTCGCTATCTGTGTGAAAGATGACTCCAAGGCCGTCTGCTCGGTTTCCTTGCGTATCTTCGAGGATCTTATCGATCAATTCTTGCAGCTTTACTTTGGAGCTAAGGCTGGCAATTGGCTGCGACGGATAGTTCTGCCAGGATTGAGTTTTTTGGGTGTAAACGTGGCATTCGAAACTGTTTCCTCCAGTGGCACGACTGACCAAATGGAGTTGCAGAGGCATCTCCGTGGGGTGGGCGAACCAGTTTGAGTTCTTGAGTCGGTTTCCCTGAAAGAGTTGGCGTAGCTGTTTGTAGCGTTGGGAATCGCTTAACAGGCTAGGGTCTTGGAGTTCAATGCTCACGATGATTATGAAAAAGCCTCACCCCAGTAACTGAGGTGAGGCTCGTAAAGTTAAACTACGATTAAAGGACGTGGTTAGGTGTGGCTGGCTGCTGGTCGGCAGGAAGCGGATCGCCGTTACCGTCGACCAAAGTCGCGCCACCGAAGTTAGGGTCAGCGCACTGAACCCAAACGGAATCTTGGTCGTTGTCAACTGGTGATAACACATACGCAGTTGAAGACGTTGGGCATGCGATAGAAGCTGGGACCATATTCGCTCCAGTGAGGTCGGTGAAGGCGATGGCCGTGCTGTAGGTGCTTGGTGGAACCTGGTTCAGGTTGGCATAAGAAACCGCTGCTTTCTGAATGGAAGCAAGGTTAACGATGCACTTGGCTTTGTTGGAGCCTTCGATCCATGCGCGAGCTGAGATGAAGAGAACGGAGATCAGTCCGAGGAGGACGACGATAACTACGGTGAGTTCGATCAGTGTGAGGCCTTTGTTGCCCTTGATTGCTGGTGTTTTCATTTATTTTATTGGTTTTGTTTATGTTGGGCGGGGGTATGTTTTTCGACTCAGAGTGCTAACTCGTCGTCAAATTTCAGTCGGCTACTTTCGTAGACTTCCTGAGAAATGATGCCTTGTTTGTAGAGGTTATATAGATTGGCGTCCCACTCGACGTTGCCCGCGCGGCGGATAACATCGTCCAAGGCTCGGGTAGCTCCTCCGTAATTAACAATACCGCTTGAAACGGCATCATCATTATTTTGGAGATACTCATAAGTGAGAACTCTACGGTTGTAGCCCTTTAGGAGACCCTGTGACAAGATAAAAAGTAAAATTTCTGAAAGGCGGCCTAGAACGCCTGCGTGGGCCTCCTGCGGATAGAATTCCAAGATCCGGCCCAAAGTTCGGACTGCGCCAGTGGTGTGAAGGGTGGAAAGGACCATGTGACCGGTCTGAGCGGCCTCGATGCAAGTCTCCATTGCCTCGCGGTCCCGAATCTCTCCGAGAAGGATGATGTGGGGGGCTTTCCGCAGGACGTCTTTGAGCCCTTGACGGTAGGAGTGAACGTCACGGCCGACCTCTTGCTGGGTGATGATGCCTGGGGGTTGCACTTTTCTTGAGGGGTCGGCGGGATCGACCATGTCGAAGGGGTAACGATATTCGACCGGGTCCTCTACGGTGACGATGTGCTTGGGGGAGTGTCGTCTCACCCAATCGATCAGGGAAGCGAGGGTGGTTGATTTTCCTGAACCCGTAGGGCCGGTGACCAGGGCTAGTCCTGCTCGTTTGGTGGCAAAGCCGCGGAGCGAATGAACGATATCCGGGGCGAGGCCAAGGGTTTCAAGCTCGGGGATGTGATCACTGAGCACACGGATGGTGATGCCCAAGCCTGAGGCGCTGAGGTGGGCCTGGACACGCAGACGACCGGATTTTTCTTTGGTGTTGGCAAATTCGATGCCGTCGCAAGAGAAGTCGAGAACGCGAGTTTCGAGAAAACGGTTGAGTGAGACTTCGATCTGGCCTTCGGAGCGAATGCTCTCGTCATCATCTTCTCCGAAGCCGTGACCTGAAGAAGTTCGGCTAGCCAGGAGCACTTTGAGAAGATCAAAAACGGTGCTCTTCGAGATGTTGCCCAGCTCGTTAACGCATTCCATGCCGTCCTGTGTTTCCAGGTAGAGTGGGCGATCTGCACGAAACTGCAAATCGGAGGCTCTCTTGGCACTTGCGACCTCAAGAGAAAGCGCGATGAGTTTGTCCCCTGGCAAGCCAGGCGTCATCCGGACGTCGGCAAAGGCTGGACGGGAAGAGTTGGGTGGTAACGGCGGTGGCGTTGGAATTCCTGACACAATGAAATAGGTTAGAGATGCAAATGGTTAAGGTGAAGCTAAAAAGGAACCGTCTTGTTGCAGGGGGCTATTTCTTGTCGGCCTGATTGATTTTCAGGCTATTGTTTGCGATTCTCATAGAGCATGAGGTGTGATCGCAATCGGAAAATTTGATTTTCGAATTCTTCCCGTTTTGCTGGTGGAATGTCGAAATAGGAGCCGTCCGATGATCGATCTCGGATCATGGCTCGGGCTCGATCGTAGAAAAAGCGGACTGCTTGATTTTCTTCGGCGATCGAGTTTTGGTCGTCACCCAATAGTTCTGCAAATACAGCCGCACTCATGGCTGAATTTGCTGCGGTTAGGCTTGGGCCGGGGTCCCATGACTCGTTCATGGCGTAGGTTCGGGTGACTTGGTTGTAGGCTCTGAGTTTTCGAAGTCGCTCCTCTGGGTTTCCTTTTGAAATAGTGGTGAGGTAGAGGCTCATGCCATCGTAGTTGCTCGGATTCGTGGGGTCGAGCTTCCAAGCTGTTTCCATGATAGACGCCACGCCCCGATGCTGGTAGCGAGTCATTTCAGGGCTGATTGGGAGAGGGTTATAGCGATGGTTCTGAGCGTCACCCAGGAGATCTAGAAATTCGCTCAAGTTGGAAGCGGAGTTCACTGATTGGGTCACTGTTGCATCGCAGTCGTGGCCGTGGTGGTCGTGGGGCGAATGATCATCTCCTTCGTGATCATGATCATGGTCGTGGTCATCATGACCAGCATGATCGTGGGTGACGCCACCGTGATTCAAGGTATCGGCGGGGCCCTGCAGAATGAGTGCGAAGGTCATTCCAAGGGGCGACCCATAGAATCCAAAGGGATTATTGTCTGCGTTGAAGCGCTGCTTCGCTTGGAGAGCTTGTGCGCAGAGGATGGTCAAAAGGATTGAGCCGACAAGGATGGGTGAGGTGACTTTGGGGCGGAAGAGCTTGAAAGGACGGCGGTGAGAGCGGAATAGGACCAAAGATAAGACAAATACGATGAAGCCGTAACCGAGCAAGTATCCCAAGGTATACATGAATACTTCTGACGGGAGGGCTCCGAGCTTGAATTGCATCATTTTAGAGAGGTCGGCCAAGTCGTAATGCGGGGCGATTCTCCAGATCAGGTTCAGAACGGGTGAATTTTGAATGTTCTCTTGAGCTGAAATCAAGGGGAGGACGCCCATGGAGGCGAAAGCGAGCAAGCTGGGGACGAGTAGTCCGACAGTGGTGCCGAGTCGGCTGCCAAGCGCGATGGCGAGAAAGAGTAGTTGCAGCTCGACGGCAAGCTTCAGGATAAGTGCCTGGAAGTTCACTGTTAGCCAAAATGTGGATTCCTCGGGTGCGGACGGGGCGCTTAGGATGCCGCTAACCACGAAGGCGATCGCCGAGATGGGGACGAGAAAGCAGGCGATGCTGAGCCAGATCTGAAAGATTTGAGAAAGTCTTCCCTTGCCAGTGGCGAAAAAGAATTCGCCGGTTTTTTGCTGCACCAGGTCATTCCCTGCGGCAGAGCCTTGGTGAAGCCCCCAAGTGAGCGTTGCGATCCAAGAAAGCATCCACACGAGGTGAATTCGCGATGGTTCAAGGAGGGTAGGGTTGTAGCTGCCGGCGGTGAAGTAGTGGGCGAACCATGGCAGCACGCCGACCAGTAAGAGAATGATGACCCAGACTTTCCGTTGGAAAAGGGTATTTAAAGTGAGTCGGAACAATGGCATGTCGCTGATCAATGTCGGATTGGATTACTTCAAGCCTTGGCGCACCGAGGCCCAAGTGCGGGTTGATTCAAGCGGGAGTTGTTCGAGTTTGCCCGGGGAGATGGTCAGGGCACTGTTGAGGAGAAAGTCGTCTTGGTCGGGGTGAGTAACGATGAGTCGGCAGACCTGATCCGCATTGGAATCCCAAAGTTCTCGGACGCAGCTGCGAACAAAGTCATCGAGGCCGGTGTAGGGCTCGTCCAGCAGGATGATTGGAGCGGGGTGAGCGCTGGCACAAAATTCTCCGATGATGATGGATAGCTTGCGCTTGTTGCCGGTGGAGAGCTCGGCGAAGGGCTTGGTCATGGCGAGCTCGATGCGCTCGGCAAATTCCAGGGCCGCGGCTCTAGTCGAGGCAGGGACCAGGCTCTTGATGACCTGTTTGGCGGAGAGTTCCCGATCAAAGCTTAGGTCTTCGCTCAGATAGAAGACTTTGCCGTCCTTTTTTACTCCGCCACTGAGGAAGGGGATGCTGCCTGCAATCGAGCGCAGAAGGGTGGTTTTGCCGCGACCGTTACGGCCGAGCAAAAAATGATTACCGCAGCCGAGGTGGATTTCGTCCTGGGTGCTGGCGAGTTGCTCGCCGTAGCCGACACTTGAGCCTTGTTCGAGTGTGATAGATGGCGTGGCGGACATGGGCTGGAAAAGAACAGAAAATTACAGGGATTCCAAGACTTCCTTAATTTTGTCGAAATTCGGCAAATCTCCTGGCGATTCGAGGACTTCTGAGTAGCGGACTCGTCCTTCCTTATCGATGACGAAGGCGGAGCGCTTGGGCACGCCGCCCATGTGAAGGTTCTTCTCGGGGAGGAAGCTTGGGTAGCTTACCTTGAACATTTCAGTGACTTCGTGCTCGTAGTCGCTGAGGAGGGTGAGCTTGATGCCTTCTTTCTCTGCCCAAGCGGCTTGGGCGAAAGGGTTGTCGCCGCTGATGCCGAGAACTTCCGCGTCCAGGTTCTCGTAGGCGGAGTAATCCTCTGTGATGGAGCACATTTCCTTAGTGCAGACACCGGTAAAAGCCATTGGGAAGAAAAGCAGGACTAGATTCTTTTTGCCCAGGTAGGAATCCGTAGAAACCAACTGTGGGCCGTCGACCGTGAGAGTGGGAAGAGTGAATGATGGGGCCGGGGCGCCTGGTTGAAAGCTCATGATTTTGGAATTCGCTGGTTGAATTATGACATTTGAAGTTTTAAGCACGGCCTCGCCCTGGTCAAACTGAAAGGGCCACAATGCCATGAAATTTGAACTTTCTTCATTTGGTGAGCGTATTTGCTCCCGCAGCGGGATCGAAGACCTGATGCAGGACCTTGGCGAAGCGCTGGCTTCGGGCGATGATGTGAAGATGCTTGGTGGAGGTCAGCCAGCGCACATCCCAGAGTTGGACGCCGTATGGCAGCGTCAAATGGCCGATCTGATGCAGCAGCCCGAGAGGTTGAATGCTGTTCTGGGCAATTATGAGCCTCCGCGTGGAAGCAACCAGTTCATCGAATCATTGGCCAAGCTGCTGCGAGAGCGGCTCGGATGGGACGTGGGCCCTGAAAATATCGCGATCACCGCAGGTGGGCAGACTGCCTTTTTCTATCTTTTCAATGCGCTGGGCGGCAAATTCGAGGATGGTCGTGAAAAGGAGATCCTCTTGCCCTTTGTTCCTGAATACATCGGCTATTCGAATCAATCCACGGCCGGGAGCTTATTCCGGGCGGGCAAGCCGAGAATCGAGCTTATTGGTGAGCATGAGTTTAAATATCGAGTCGATTTCGATTCCTTGGAGATTCGAGAGAACACGGCGGCACTTTGTGTTTCCCGTCCGACGAATCCGACTGGAAATGTTCTGACCGACGGTGAGCTGAAGCGTCTGTCGGAACTGGCTGAGGCCCATGGCATCCCTCTGATCATCGATGGGGCCTACGGTGCTCCGTTCCCCAATATTTTCTTTGCTGATGCCAAACCACTCTGGAATGAGAACATCATCGTGACGATGAGCCTTTCCAAAATTGGGCTACCGGGCACCCGCACCGGTATCGTGGTGGCGCACCCGGATGTCGCTGCGGCGATGGCTTCGGCTACGGCTATCGTCGGCTTAGCTAATGCCAATATTGGACAGGCTCTGATTGAGCCGCTGATTGGTAGCGGTGAAATTCTTGAATTATCGGATCAGGTGGTGAAGCCCTTCTATGAGGAGCGTTCCCGCTTGGCGCAAAAGTGGGTTGCGGAGGCGATGGACGATAGCCTGCCATATCGCGTTCATTCTTCGGAAGGCGCGCTTTTCCTTTGGCTGTGGTTCGAGGGGCTTCCGATTACGACAAAAGAGCTCTATGGGCGCCTGAAAGCGCGGGGCGTGTTAATCGTTCCTGGTGAGTATTTCTTCTTCGGATTACCTGAAGGTGAGGAATGGCGGCATCGCGACGAATGTCTCAGGATGACCTTTACGATGGACGAGGATACCGTGAAAGGCGGGATCGAGGCGATTGCCGAAGAAGTGGCCAAGGCCTATGCCGAAGGATGATTTGATTGCTGCTCTCGTTAAGTAGTAAAAATCGGTGATTGGTGAAGGGCTGAGCTTGCTCAATCGACTGAGATGAGTTCATAATGCCGCCGCTTTGCAACGGAATAATCAAATTGGATCTTGGCTGATCGCTATCATTGTCGGAATCAGTATCGCAGTCATCGTATTTTTTACGGGTCGTGACGCTGAGGAACCGGATCAACAGGGGGGTGCCGTGCCAGCTGCACCAGCGGAACCAGGTCAGAAAAAGCCAGACTTCGAGGCCGATGGCGATCCTGAGCCCAGCATCGATCCACCGGACCAGCCGGGCTCGGTGGCGAAGCTAGATGACAGCGCGCTCAACCCTGAATCTTTGATGGCGGAAATTAGAGCTGCGATTGAAGGCGGCGATCAGAAGGCGATTGATGCCCTCTTGCCGGAAAGTGCGGTCGGAAAAGAGCAGCGTCGCAAGCTCGAGGCATTTTTAGAGCAGAACAAGTTACGAATCGATCCAGATCAGGCTCTGATGGAGGTTGGTGAACTTGATCGCAATCGCAAGGTCCGGTGGTCCCTGAACTTGCTTGATGAGAATGGCCAAAAGCGGAAGTTGATCTTTGATCTCGAGCGGGGTGAAGATCGTCAATGGCGGGTAGGTGAGATACGCTTTCCGAGCGACGAAGGCGATCAGGCTGGGGAGGCGGGTGACACGGCAGATGCGCTGGACGCGGCTGACGGCTTCATGCGCTCGACGCTTGCCCAGCAATTCGAGCGGGCTCGTTTCTACGTTGATTCAAAAAAAGTCGATGATGTGACGATTGCGGCGGTCTGTATTTTGTTCGAAGAGGGTGCCTATCGTCTGCGTCCTGAGCAACCAATTCGCAACCTGTTCCAGAAGGATACGACTGCTGGCTTCATAGCCAAGGTGCAATCGGTCGATGGTGGTGAAGTGGGCGATATTGGATTGACCCTGAAAAAGATGGATACGGGAGTTTGGAAGATCTCGAGGGTGGCGCTGGACAGCCTGCTCCGCGATTACGCCAAGCGCCTCAGTGATGGGGACATTTACTACACGCCCTTGGTGCGCAATCCGGAAGGTGGCTCATCTTTGGCTTTGTATTTTGGATTTGATGACGCCGAGCTCAGTGACCGATCGAAACGTCAGCTTAAAATTGTTGCTAGCATGCTGGCCGTGGACCCAGAGAAAACGCTGCAGATTTCAGGGCATGCCGACGGTCTTGGGACGGAGGATTACAATCTGCTTTTGTCCAAGCAACGGGCATCCTCCGTTCGTGCGGCCTTGATCGAATTTGGAGTGCTGCCGGATCAAGTCACGATTCAGGCCCTGGGCATGTCGCAGCCGCGGCGGCCGAACTTTTTGGAAGATGGCCGTGACAACGAACAGGGCCGGCGGGCGAATCGCCGTGCTGAGATCTACCTCGACTTTTAAAGCTGATGCGCCGCGTGCACTATCGTCTGATGCTCGGCACCGCGTTTCTTGCGGCGATGGGGCTTACTTTGATCGTTTTTAAGACGCAGCTGTCTAGCTACAAGGCAGTCCCTGAGCGCAGCCTGGACTCGTATCAACAGGCTGATGGGCCCCTGGCTGTTGATTCGTGGGATCCGCGAATGGTTCTGCTCGATGCGTGGGAACGCGCGCTGATTCCGGTGGCTAGCGAGTTTAGTGCTCCGCTAGGCAGTGGTAATGGCGCGATGACCTATAACGCGCAGGCATTTATGGACCCGAATGCGGCGCGGGGAGGTAACCATTCTGGAGATGATCTCAATGGAATCGGGGGTATGAACACGGATCTGGGCGATGCGGTCTATGCCGCTGCTGATGGGCTCGTGGTCTACTCAGGAGTTCCCAGCGCGGGGTGGGGTGGTGTGATGATTCTGGCTCATCGGCTTCCTGATGGTCAGATCGTGCAGAGCTTTTACGGGCATCTGGGTGATCGGTATTTCCTTACCGGAGATGTGGTGGGGCGCGGGGAAATCATTTCCGTTCTCGGGACGGCGCTCGCCTCGACGGCGGCGCATTTGCACTTTGAAATGATCAGCTCTGCAGCGCTCGAAGCGGGGCAGCCTGGTTACCTCGCTCTGGCTGGCAATCGGCTCAATCCTTCCGAATTTCTAAAGCAGCATCCCGCAGCGGATCCGAACCAAATATCGCTGTTGGCGATACGACCTTCTGTCGAACAGCGCTACGAGACCTCGACTCCGAAATCAGAATAGGCCATCACACACCCTCATGAAAAACGAACTCATTCGTAACCCTGTCTTCCGCATGGCGGCAGAGCAATTTGACCGAACTGCTGATCACTTGGGGCTCAGTGCTGAGCTGCGCGAGCGGTGCAAGTGGCCGACCAAAGTCGTCAGCGTCGCGGTGCCTTTCCATCGCGACAACGGGGAAACTGAGATCTTTTACGGTCACCGGGTTCAGCACCTTCTTTCTCGTGGCCCGGTTAAAGGCGGTCTGCGCTACCACCCCGCGGTTGAGCTTGGTGAAGTCGCGGCCCTTGCCATGTGGATGACTTGGAAATGCGCCCTGATGGAGCTGCCCTTCGGCGGTGGCAAAGGGGGCATCGCCTGTGATCCGCGAGAGCTGAGCACCTCGGAGATGGAAAGGATTACCCGTCGTTTCACTCAGGAATTATTGCCCGTCATTGGTGAAAATACCGATGTCATGGCTCCCGATATGGGGACCAATGAGCAGGTAATGGCATGGATTCTGGATAGTTATTCGACCCACGTTGGTCACCTGCAGCCAGCCATTGTTACCGGGAAGCCGGTTGCGCTGGGTGGCACCCTCGGCAGGATCGAGGCGACCGGGCATGGAGTGGCATTCTTGGCGGCGCGTGCCATGACCCGACTCAAAATCGACTCAAACAAGGCAACTGCGATCATTCAGGGCTTTGGTAATGTGGGCCAATACGCGGCGCGGACCCTTTCTTCCTATGGGGTGAAGATTGTCGGGGTCAGCGACGTGACTGGTGCGATCTGGTGCGAAAATGGGGTCGATGTCGAGGCTCTGCGCGAGCAAGTCGGCAAGACAGGAACGGTGATCGGCTACCCCGGATCGAAGGAAATTGACGCCGCTGAGATGCTGATTCAAGAATGCACCGTCCTAGTCCCAGCGGCAATTGACATGGTCCTCACCAAAGATAACGCTCCGAATTTGAAATGCCGTATTTTGGCTGAAGGAGCCAATGGACCGACGACCCCGGAGGCGGATGCCATCATCGAGGCTCGAGGCGACATTTTCCTGATCCCTGATATCTTGGCAAATGCCGGCGGGGTAACGGTCTCCTACTTCGAGTGGGTGCAAAACTTGCAACGCTTCAGTTGGACGCAAAGTGAGGTCATGACCCGTCTGGAAACCAAGATGCAGGCCGCCTTTGATCGAGTGCTCAACTACTCAAAATACAAGAAAGTCCCGCATCGGATCGCTGCTCTGGCGCTGGGAATCCGCGATACCGCAGAGATTAAGAAAAAGCGCGGCCTTTATCCCTGATTGG
>CAXIBU010000040.1:0-16884 GCA_964021555.1 uncultured Verrucomicrobiales bacterium
AGGGGAGGGGGATGGAGCGCGAACTTCCCAGTTCGCATGTATCACCTTTAGGGCAGTGCGATTGTGCGGAACTAATTCTGAGGCTGCAGCTTGATGATTTCGTGGCCTTCGCTCGGCGGGGTAGTTCCGAAAATGCCGCTTGCGGGGACGTGTCGGGTTTCGAAGCCATTGGCGCTGATGATCAAGGGCGGCCGCAGCTGTGGCAGGTCGAAATGAGGTAGAATGGAATAGGAGATTGGACCAATCAAATAGGCTCCGTGCCAGCCGTAGGTGGCAGGAATTTCGAATTTCCCGTTCGCATCTGAGACTGCGGTGGGAGGACCATCCTGAGTTTCACTGATCTGTGCCCCTTGAACGGGAGCACCTGTCTTGGCTGAGATGATTGTGGCGCTTGTGCCATAGCAATGCAGTCTTCGGTGCGGGACGGGTAAGACACAGCTTGAAATGAGGGTAGCGATGCCCAGAGACAGTCCGATAGTGCGAAAGTATCTCATATCAATCACCTCGCGCGCTTGACGGGGGCTTGGGCGAAGGGGGAGGCGCTGTGGCGGCGGTCGACTTCGGGCTGGCTCCAGCGGAAGGGGGCGGAGCCCTTTTCAAAGTAGGCGCCTAAGCCGATGACGCCGACGTTGCGGGTGCCTTGCTTGGTGAGATTGCTGTAGGAGCCGCCGACGCTAGCGAATTTAAAACTGGCGACGCTGCTCTGGCTGGTGCGCCAGCCCTTGAGCTCGAGGGTTTCCTTGGGATCGAGGATGTAGCCTCGTTTGCGAGTGCTGGCTGGTTTGCCGTCCATGACGTCAAGTCCATCGACACTCAGCACCACTTCCACTCGCGCCTCGCAGACGTTTTTTACGACGATGGTGTAGGGTTCGCCTTGTTCGCCTATGACATAGCGCCTGTTGTTAGCGCGGTAGGTATTGCTTCCCCAGGCGCTCGACTTGACACCCCATTCGACGAGGCCGCCCGCGGCTAGCTGGAGTCGGTCGACTTTGCGTTTCCATCCGCCATCGATCATGGCCTCGACCCCTTCCTTATTATTGTAGTAGATCATGTCAGTGCCGCCGTGAGGCTTGCTGCTGGCGCGAACGAATGAGGTGTAGCCCGTTTTTGATTCGACTTCTTTCCCCCATCCGGTGCCGAGGCCGGGGCGACTGTTCACGATGCTATTTATCGAATCGCTGCTCAGCGTATGTTGACCCGTGCGAACTCCTTCATGCGTAGCACAGGAGGCGATCAACCAACTAAGGGCGGCGAGGGTGCAAAGGCGGAGGAGGTGGCGGGCGATGTCTTTATGAGTGATCATATTGCTAGAAAAACAGCACTATTTACCAAGCGCAAGCTTTAATGCTGAAAAACCTGCATTTAACTTGTCAGAGGTAGTGAGATGTTTTAAATAAGGAACATGGCCGCATTTGACGACACGCAATTATCACGCCGCGAGCGACAGATCATCGAGATCTTGTTTCGCCACAAGGAGGCGACGGCGAAGCTGGTCCAGGATGAGATGGAGGATGCTCCTTCCTATTCTGCGGTTCGCGCGCTGCTGGCGACGATGGAGGATAAGGGGGTGGTGGAGCATCGCAGAGATGGCAGGCGCTACATTTATCAGCCAAAGGTGGCCCAGGAGACAGCGAAGCGATCAGCGACCCAGCGCTTGCTGGAGACTTTCTTTGGCGGGAGAGCCGAGAATTTGGTCGCCTCTCTATTGGATCCCAAGGAGCAGGAGCTTTCTGGAGATGAAATTCGAAAGATTCGCCAGTTAATCGACGAACAGTCTAAGTCCTGAGATGAATTTTCCCCTTACCAGTCTGCTGTTATCAGCCCTTGTTTTAGGTTGCTCTTACCTGTTTTTTCGTAAAAATGCGGCTTCCTCGTGTCGGTTTTTGGGCTTGAGTTTTACGGCTCTATTGCTGGTGCCGGTGCTGATGAGTTTGCCGAAGTGGGAGGTGGAGACGACTTTCTCTGCACTTGCGCAGGCGAGTGAAGTATCGGAGAAATCATCGAGCGCGTCTTGGCTACTGATGGTCTGGGCGCTTGGGGCGGGAACGGTTTTGGTGAAGGGTCTGAGGGACTATCGAGCGCTTCGAGGATGGTTGAAACACTCACACCGCCATACTGCTGGCCGTGCGGAGCTCGTGCGAATCTCTGGGGAGCTGGGCCTGAAAAATGAGCTTGAGGTGCGAGTTTGCCGTTCTATTTCCGGACCTTGTGTGATGGGGCTTTTAAGGCCGATTTTACTGCTACCAGCTTCGTCCAGGGACTGGTCGGAGGCGACTTGGCGCTGCGTGCTTCTACATGAGCTCAGCCATTTGGCGCGTCGGGATCTGTGGTTCAAGGCCCTTGGGCAGGCCGCATGTGTGGTGCACTGGTTCAACCCACTAGTCTGGATCTTGCATCGTCGGGCCCAGGCTCACTGTGAATTTGCCTGCGATGCGCATGTGCTCAAGCATGGCGCTGACGCCGCGGCCTATGCGCACTCCTTGTGTGACGTTGCCGCGGAAGGTCTGCAGCCAGCTCACGCACTTGGCATGGGCTCAACCGCGCATTTGAAAAGCAGGGTGGAACAGCTCTTTCGCCAGCCTGGCAAGAGTTCGAAAGTCGCCATGAGTGGCGCCTTTTTACTGCTGCTTGGGGCCACAAGCGTGCTGGCGCTGACGCGTCCGGTGCTGCCCTTCACGGCAGATGAAATTCAAGCACCAGCGGATCTTCAAGAGGAAGCGATCCTAAGGCACCAGGCCAATCCTTTTCCCGCGGAATGAGGTGTGACTCTCATTGCAATCAATTGAGATCATATCCCAATTCAGCTTATCGACCTGATCCCGAGTTTGCCCAGGTGGTCGAGAATGAACTGAGCAAGGTGCGGCCAGTCCATTCTCGCGGGTTTCGCTTAGTGAGGTGGCTTGGGCCATTGGGCTTGCTCGGGAGTTTCTGGCTTGGTGTTCCGATGCTTGCCGCTGTTGGGCTGGCTGGGATTGCTTTTCTTCTACTCCAGATCATTCGGGTGAACTTGGAGGGGAATGCAGCGGAGGCTTGCTGTCCTCATTGCTGGGAGATTGCCTCAAAGGAAGTGCAGGGGAATGTAGAGTATTTCCTGTGCCATGGATGCCAGATCTGGGCCATGGGGCGAGATTGGAGCTGATAATATCACCCCACAAAAAAGCGCCTGAGCTCGAGGCTCAGACGCTGGGTGAAACAAATGAAACGGCTCAGGATTTGGGCGCGGCTTCTTCGTAAGTCGTGAAGATCTTTTCGACGAGTTGGTCGTTGACGTAACCGGGGTGACCGACCCAGACGACTTTGCCATTTGGGTCGACGATCATCATGCTTGGGATGCCTTTGATGCCGAGAGCTTTCTTGGCCTTCTTGCTGGTATCGATGCCGTTGGCGTATTCGATAACGTGCATTTCGCCGGTTTTGCGGTCCTTATGGCCTTTGAATGCTTTGACCTTCTCCTCCGGCTCGTCGCTGATGCCGATGAAGGCAGCTTTGCTGCCGTATTTCTCCTGAAGTTCGTTCATGTGGGGAATCATGGCGCGGCAGGGTGGGCACCAGGTTGCCCAGAAGTCGATGAAGACGAATTTGCCTTCGGTTTCAGGCGCGTCAGAGATCCAGGTCTCGACGGTGTAGTCAGGTGCCTCTTTATTCACGAAATTGCCTCCGTAGGCTCTTTCGGGAATTGGGAGATCCCAGGAGACATCGTAAGATTCGAAGGCAAGCTTAGGCGCTTCCTCGGCCGCTGGGGTTTCGCTGTCGTTGGTGCTTGCGGCGTCTTCGGCAACTTCGGCGGCGGCTTTGTTTTCTTCAGTAGCGACTTTAGCCTTTTCACAAGAAACTTGGAGTAGGCAGCAAGTGAGGGCCAGACTGGCAATGGTGGTTAGTTTTTTCATCAGGCCCATTACCAACACAGAATCCATCTTCTGTCATAGAAAATTCGAATTAGCTTACGAAAACTCGCCTACTCGGTGCGATCTTCGTCAAATCCTGATTTTGCTCATGGCTGTTGGAGCTTAATCTCCAAGGTGGCATTCCTGCCTTTTCGCGGAAGTGCTGCCGGATTCGGAATATGCTGTTCATCGTTCTGTCGAGTGGATCGAAGCCCGTTGATCAGGGCGGCATGATCACCGATGATCGATATAATGGAACCCTCGGCTTGTGCGGCAAAGCCACCACCTCGGAAATAGGATCCTGAATATAGCCATGGGCCTTTCGGGTATTCACTACTGGTGTTAGGATGGTTCTGGAAGGTAATCAGTTCCGCGATGTCCACCACACGATCGGGTCCATTGGTGGCCCATTTCAATTGGACTTGAGCGCAATTGAGCTTGGGTATGCCTTGTTGGTCCTTGGGCCAGTTCTGGATGGATAAGGGAGTGGTCCCGAGTAGCAGGCAAGCGAGATGGATATGCTCGGGGCGTGCCGTAGTGGTCAGGATGGATTCGTGCTTCTTCCCATCTTCATGAACTAATACATATTCTACGGGGTTCTCGACCATATTGACCCGAACCGGAATGGCGAGGGTCTTGCTTGTGGCATTAAATTCGACCAAGCCTAGTTTGAATTTGCCCTTACCTTGAGGAACGATGGTGGACTGGCCCATTAGCTCCTCGAGGGCAGCTTCGGGGCTTTTGGGTGTCGTTGTCTCGTCTTGAGGAGGGGTCGGTGTGAATTTACCATCCTCGCTGATCTTACCTCGATCGCCGGGATCTTGTTTTTTTGGCGACTCCTGGGCCGAAATCGTGCAAATTGCAGCTAAAGATACCCAGAGAAAAAGGAATGAGCGCATGTGCGGAATGATAGAGGCAAAGGCTGATCGTCCGCAAGCTGCAAGGGCATTTGAAATGCGTAGAAGCAAGGCTAGCCTTGCCGAATGCGGCAATTTTGATGGGTTCATCTTCCATTAATCTTTTCTTTGCTAGGCTGATGCCGTTCACTGATCGATCTCGATCTGAGGTCGAGCGATAAACCCTACTACCAAGCAAACTCATGAAACTTCCTTTCTGCCAGGCGATCGCCCTAGGCCTAAGCCTCTCCTGTTTGAGTGCCCATGAAGGCAC
Organism: uncultured Verrucomicrobiales bacterium; assembly: GCA_964021555.1. Classification (GTDB taxonomy): domain Bacteria; phylum Verrucomicrobiota; class Verrucomicrobiia; order Verrucomicrobiales; family Akkermansiaceae; genus CAXIBU01. The sequence goes on from CAXIBU010000040.1 coordinate 5,055, forward strand.
TCACGGTAATACCCGAGAAAAGAATGAGGCGTATCAACCTGAGGCTGCGGTTGAAGTGGAAGGTGGCAAGCGAGTGATTCAATCGAATGGCATCCCAAATCATCGAACCGGTGAATTTCCTAATCGTAACAATCCGAACGCCATTCGGCCGCAAACCCATCGCTATGAGGTCCCTCTGCAAGCTCGAAGATTGGAGCAGGTCAGAGATGCAAGTGGCATGCCATTTGGCGTGGCCTTGAATGGCGTGCCATTTGATCCGGGAACGGCTGAAATTTGGGAAAACAATCCATCATGGCGCTACGAGGCACTCGGCAACGGGCGTAACCTAGGCTTGGATGGTAATCATGCTCACGTGCAACCGACGGGTGCTTATCACTACCATGGCATGCCTACAGGTTTACTAAGAGAACTTGGAGCCAAGAGGACGCAGATGACTTTAGTAGGATGGGCGGCCGATGGATACCCGATCTACGCAGGCTACGCCTTAAAGAGAGCGGAGGATGCAGCAAGTGGGGTGGTCAAAATGAAAAGTAGCTATCGCGTCCGTAAGGGTAAAAGGCCCCAATCTCCCGAGGGACCTGGCGGGTCTTTCAATGGTGACTTTGTTCAAGACTATGAATACGTGGCTGGGTTGGGCGATCTGGATGAATGCAACGGACGTCAGGGAGTGACACCGGAATATCCGGACGGAACTTATTACTATGTGATTACTGAAGAGTTCCCTTCAGTTCCCCGATATTTTCGAGGGGAGCCAGATCCCAGCTTTATGCGTCGTGGGCCGAGAGGCGGCCAAGGGGGACCTCCATCGGAGGGGAGGGGAAGGCCGCACGAGCATCCGAGGCATCCACCTGAAAGAGGAGGCAGGCCTCCGCACCGACCGGGCCATCCTGACGGGCCTGGCGGCAGGCCTCCCCATGACAACCCACCACCATTTTAGGTTGCCGGAGAAGATTGCCTGTTCAATTTTGCTCGGCTCTGAAGCGATAGAAGTGTTTGGCTTCACCCGGGCGATTGGCCGGAATACGGAAGCTCAGCCATTCGTTTGCGCCGTCAGGGATAATCGTGGGAGTGAGACTGCCTTCTTCAATCCATGAGTTGGCCCCAAGGTCGAAGGAGCGTAGCAGCTGGTATCCAATTCCATAGTCACCAAAGTTTGACGGTCGGCGGAAGCGGAACTCCGTCATCGGGGATCCATCCACATCAACAGTGACCATGCGGGTGTGCTCGTTGGGGGTGGTTTTCGAATTCGGATCGGAACCGGTGACCATCTCGTCGAAGGCGGTCATGCCATCGCCGTCACTGTCCGAATTGGCTGACTGGCTGCCATTTCCGTAGTGGGTCATTTCCCAGTTATCGTTCAGGTTGTCACCGTCGCTGTCATCGCCTTGGATCACATCGCTTACGTTGATGGTGATTGTAGCGGTTCCAGTGCGAGACGGCGTGCCATTGTCGCGAACCCCAACGGTGACTTGGTGGCTGGTGCTGGTCTCGTAATCCAGGGTCTGGATCAGGCCAAGCAAGTTCGAGTTGGCAATATTGAAGAGGCCATCATCTCCCGCAGTGATGTTGAGATGGTGTTGGTCTCCCGAATTACCGTCTTGGATAGCGAAGGTGTGGACGTTGGTTAAGATTGCGGTGTTTTCGGGAAGATTGATCGTAGTATCCGCAATTACTGGGGCGAGGTTGGTATTTAGAGCATCGTAATCAGCGCTGACCATGGCACGGTCGTAAACGCGGACATCATCGATGGAGCCATCCAAGTAGGCCCTATTGTCGCGGCCATCGACACCGATAAAGCAGACCAATTGACGCAAGTTAGCGATGGAGCTTCCCGTCGCCGTAGCTTGTTGCACCCCGTCGATGTAGATCTTGCCGGTCAGGCCGTCGCGGGTGGCAATGACATGGTGCCAACTGCCATCGTTGAAGCCGGTGGGCGTGGTGACATCGAATTGAAAGCCACTGTTGTAGACGAAGAAGCGGATCGAGCCGTTAGCATTCTTAGTCAGCACAATTTCCCCTTGAAAGCCTGAACCTGTGGAGTCCCGCTGCGAATACAGATAACCGTTTGTTGAGCTGGTGCTTTTAAACCAGAGTGCGACCGAAAAGTCCGTCGGGCCGATTAGCGAAGCAGCGGAAGGGAGTGTGATGCGGTCATCGGTGCCATCCAGGTTCAGATGGCCGGAGCCTGCGAAATGGTCCCACCCGCTGCCATTGGTAGTGCCATTCTGCGGGCTACTAGCGACGGCGTCCGCCACGATGGTGCCGCTAGATTCATTCAGCTTGTAATGGTGGACCAAATTCGTGGCGGGTGTTGGCTTGGAATTTTCGTCGGTGGGATCGGTCCCAACTTTGTTTTCCAGGGAATCTGGATAGCTGTCATTATCGCTGTCGGAGGAGTTGGGATCGGTTCCCAGATTGTATTCTTCGGCATCGCTGATGCCGTCGGAATCGGCATCTCCCGTTCCGTCTTGGCCAAGATTGCCAAAATTATCGAGCTCCCATTGGTCGGGTAGGCCGTCGCCGTCGCTGTCAGGATCATCGCCGATGCTTACGCTGGCGCTGGAGGGAGAGCCGAGGGTGTAGTTTCCTGATGCAACCGAGATTTGAATATCTTCCGTATTTTCCAAAATGCCATCGGCAATCGGGATTACGGAGATGATTACCGAAGAAGAACCGGCAGGAATGACAATGGTTTCGCTGATCGTTTGGTAATCGCTGCCATTGGTGGCGGTTCCACCGATGGTGAGATTGACTGTGAGATCTGACACGGCACTGCCGACGCGCGAGATGGTGAAGGTGCCGTTGTCCGATCCTTCACTGGCTTGATCGTCAGTCGCGGCGATGCTGACCGTTTCCACCTCAATGACGCCGATGGATACGTCGTCGTAAGTGGTAATTAGCCCGTCCGTAGCGCTTAGGCGTAAGATATAATCGCCTCCACCGCCAAAATTCGCAGTGGGATTGGTAGTAGTGGCGTCATCAAAGGTGACCGCGTCCGGCCCGGAAATGCGTGTCCAATTGACCTGAACATTGCCAGGTGTGGAGGGAGAGCCGTCATCCGTGGCACTGCCGTCCAGTTGAATCGCTCCGGGTTGGTTGAGTGACTGGTTTGATCCAGCATCGACTACCGGGCCGAAATTTTTGTCGCGGGGGAAGCCACTGATATTGTCGAAGATGGCAGTATTCAACGAACTGCCACCTGAGGAGATCGCAAATCCGACCATCAGGGAATCCGGCATGGCGGTGGAGTAGTTCATGGTTTCCCGTTGGATCCAAGTTTGTCCGTTATCGAGCGAGTAGTAGCCAGTAAAGGTCTGTCCTGCGACACCTGTGCTGGGGTTTCCGCCACTGCGGACCAAGCGGATCCATACTGGGATGCTGATGTTGGGAATTTGGCGGTAGGTGGTATTCCCCCCGGCGACTTCCCGGTATTGAAAGGCTACCCGTTGATCGACTTCGTGAGTGATGGCGACGTTACGTGCATCTGCCGAGAGTGTCTCCCGAGCCATGAGTGCGGTGTGGGTCCCGAACCCGGATTGGATTGATTTCGAGCTGAGGCGGGCGCGCACATCGAAGTCGCCAGTAAGGGTCTGATGGAAAAAGTGGTGCTCGTCACTGCGCCTGTAAATATCGCTACCAGAGCCGGAAATCGTTACGACTCCAGAGGAGTCGATGGAGGCGCTGCCTGTAGTGGGCTCTGCAACGCTGCTGCTTGTCCACTGGGCTTGGACCTCATCGGTAACGACAACGGTGACTTCGGCGATGGCGAGTTGACCACCGTTGTCTACCTGGCATTGGAGTTTATAGGTTCCTTGCACTGGGAAACGTGCTCCCGTGCTAAGCTGGTTGGGGTGCTCGAAGACAGCATCGGTGGGGCCGCTGGTGGTGCTCCAACTGATAAGGTCATTCGGGTTTGGCTGCGGATTTGCAGCGACGGAAAGGGCGAGGCCCACACCCGGGCGGAGCTGGACGTTATCAACGGATGGGCTGGTGAGCGTGAGGTCGATGATGACGGTTTGCTCATGAATGCCCCCAGTGCGGTATTCGAGGTTGCCGGAAGGGATGTAGCCGGTGCCATTCGCCGGTTGGGACTCACCCGGTTTCTGCCAAGCAACCCCGCAGTGGCTGGCCCCGCCTCCTTCCTTGTGGCGGATTTCAATGTAATAGCGATTGCCTGCCTGAAGGCTTACAAATGCAGAGCTATCCCCGCTAGTCCAGGCTCCTTCGGACCTGTAGCCATTGATTGAGGCAATTCTGACTTTGTTCTGAGGAGAGTCGTCTGTGGAAAGCCAAAGTTCCGAAGAATCATCGGAGGCGATGAAAAACCGATGATCACCGCTGGTATCCGGCACTAGCCATCCGGTCCAGCGCTGCCCGTAGCGCCCGACTGTGTTAACTTCATCTCGAGTTGTGGTGATCACATCACCTGAATCCGAAAAGCGTGGGTATTTGGGGTCGTTGACCAGGTTGTCAATGGAACCTCCCCCGATATCCTCGTAAACCTCTCTCCAGAGACCACCAGCGACAGTCTGACCAAGACCGGTGACAGTTAATTCCGCAGGGTCGGACGTGATGGTCCCGGCTGGAGTGGTAATTTCGCATCGGTAAAAGCCTGCGTAGCCCGCTCCAAGGTTGGTGAGGTCCAGTGTGGAGGATTCCGAGGCTGGCCAGTAGGAAATGCCGTCGAGGAACCATTTGAAGAGGAATGGGCCTGAGCCGGAGACTCGAACGTTGAATGAGGCATTTCCACCAGCCGCCACTTCAACCGCAGTCGGCTGAGAGACAATCTGCGCTGTATCATCTGTTCTGAGAGCTAAGTAGTCACCAGGAATGACCGTTGGAGTGGAGAATCCCGGTCCAGTCCAAGCGACCTTCCCGTAATCTGCTCCGCCGGCTTCCTTCTGAAGGTATTCGAAGTAGTAAGCGACACCCGCTGTCAGCGATTGCGGGGCCGACTTTTGGGATGCCAGTTGAGTCCAATTCTCAGATCCAGTCACGCTGGCGTTCTCACAGATTTTCGAAAGAGTATTTTCGTCAGGTCCGAAGTGGAACTCGCTGGAATCGTCTGAGGTGACGTAGAACTCGTATTGGCCGGTCACCTGCGGGATGATATACCCGCGGGTGAGAGTCCCGTAGTTGTCACCGGTGTAGGTCACCTCAAGCGAGCTGACTTGCTTGAGCTGGTTATAATCGTCTGGGTATTTGGTGGCATCAGTGAGACTGCTAACGGCAGTTCCAGCAATGTCGGAAAAATACAGGCTCTCAGCGGAACCTGTTTTGTATCCATCGGGAATGGGTTGAGACAAAACGGAGACATCGATGGGCTCGGTGAGGACGTAGCCATTTCGGGAAACGGTCAGCTGGATGCGATAATTCCCGGGAGAGGAAAAGGTCGCCGTTGTGGTTGCTTGGGAGGCATTTGAGAAATTGACCGTGCCAGGGCCACTGACCAGTGACCACGCCGCGGTGTAGTCTCCGGCATTGAGCACATTGCCCAGGTAATCGGTGATGTCGGTGGTAAATTCTTGGCTGGACGACAGGATCTTGACCGCGCGCGCCTCAAGTTGGGGCCAAGTCAGGTGGGGGCGCTTGAATGCGGCGTGGATGCGGTTGGCATTGACGGCAGGGAAGCTGGGCAGGTTGCCACTCTGGATGGCCTTAGCCAGACCGATGTTGAGAAGAGCGACGCGGGTCGTGTTCAAGTAGGTGTCACCGCCATTGTTGGAGCGTCCCCCGAAATAAGTGATACCACCATTTGCACTACGATGAGCGTGGTAAAAATACACTTGGTTCTCCATGATGTAGCGCTGTTCACGGTCATCGAGATAGGGCAGAGCGAATTGATAGAGTGATGTGCCGCCGAGTGTATAGGCGTGGGCGTGCTGCATGCGCTGCCAGTGGCGGACAATGTAGTCTTTCTGGCGATCGACAACAGCCTGGTCCTCGACGGAAACACCTCCGTTATTCAACATGCCGAAAATGGCTCCCGCGGTGCGGCCTGCGGAGTCGTAGCCGCTGTTTTGCGAGTAGTGGGCGTATCCGACATTTCCGTCATCACTGCCACCGTTTGATAGGGTGGCTCCTTTCATATTCTCCCAACAATCATCGAATTTTTGAGCGTCAACCTGATAGCCTGCGCCGCTCAGCAAGGCAAATGCTGGAAGGGTGTGAGCGTTGATGATGTTCAGCCCGATGTAGTTAATGTGGGGGTAATCGCCGGTGACACCGCCGTGGCCCATCATGCCCACCCGAACCTGTCCTCCCGGGTTGTTTCCCGATGGGAAGGGTGGCTGAGCGTAGTCTTGGATTCGGTTTTCCAAGCAATCAATAGCGACTTCGCAAGTGGCATCGACACTGGTGTCACCGGTCTTGCGTTTGTATTCCGCTAGGAACATGGCTGCAGTGGTAAGTTCCCAGTTTTCTAGGCCCGGGCTAACGAAGCTTTGGTCGCTCGGGTTGCTGTCTTCTGCGCTGCCGTCGTTCGGTGTGCCGTCGTTATTAAATTCCTCCACCGGCGCGACAATTCGACTGTTGATGTATTCCATGCAGTGATCGCGCAATTTGTTGATGGATAGTCGATAAGGTTTGCTGCCCGTCGTGCTGTTCCAGTTCGGGTGGGCAAGAAGAGTGAGACCGAAATACCCGGTATTGTAGCCGAAGTTGCCATTGCTCGAAGCCGAAGTCTGCGCATGAATCTGAGCGCAGGCCTCCTCGTATAGAGCATCGAATTTCGGTGAGCCCAATGGGTAGGCGGGACCAAATGAGCCGACCGCCGCTAGCTGCACATTGATCGTGATTTCGCCTACTCCCGGGCGCAGGACTGTGAGCGGAAGGATCCCGTTGCCGGCTTCAGCTCGCTCAATGGCCGCTCCGAATTGCTGCACAGAGCCCTTCCAGCCCTCATTGATGGAAGAGGCTATTGGTGTGAATTGCTCACCAAATGCGGAATAAAGGTAATCACCAACTTGCAAGCCCGCTGTCGTTCCTGGTCCGGAGCCGTCGAGGCTGGTGATCTCAAGATAAGCCGCTCCAGGCTGAGCATCGTAGGTGCCGCCGATGGGGCCAAGCGAAATGGCGAAGAGCTGACTGATTGAAACAAAGACGATTGCGATCGCCAATAGGCAGCGTCGAAGCATGAGATTTTTCTGGATCATGTGGATGGGTTGATAGCGGGGGTATCAAGCTCACCTTCAGACATCTCGGCTCATGGTTCCTACGGACCAACTAACACAAAATATTTCTGAACGACGGAGCAATCATTGAACTACCGAGAAAGACTCAGCATGACACGCACTAAATCCCACTTTCTGAGAAAAATACTAAGGTCTAAAGAAAATATATCGCCTTAATACAAGGTGGTTGAGTTTATTATCCTATCATTGCGAGTGAGTTATGAATACCTATCATATGGTTTTGTATTACATAAATTAAATCATTTTTCTAGAGTCGTTAGTTGTGGCAAAGGTGGTTATTAAGCTCATGTCCTATCCTTCAGTAAGGTTTGGGCTGTGTTGATTTCTACCCTGCATCATTCGGCGGACGCGCCTCATACCACTCAGCAAATCAAACGAGACGAATGAGATTATTCTGTCTTATTCGGAGTGCGCTTCGCGAATTGATGGAGCCGTGCGCTGCTTGGATTCCACTGCGTTTCGCGTCGGTCGAGGTGTTCCTCAGAACTTGACTCTTGGTCAGGCGGAGATTCTTGACCAATCCAACGACGACGGTGGGTCTGTGACCACCTTTGTCTAAAGCTGGACAGCCAGAATTTTGAGCTCAGCGAATGATGCCGCGCTCGGAGCCTTCAATGAAGGCGATCAAGTTCTTGGCGCAGGTGTTGCTGGCGGCGGGGAGTTCTTTGAATTCGGCCAGGGCTTCCTTAAGATTACGGTCCTTGCGAAGGAAGAGCTTCTTGTAGGAGACTCGTAGGGCCTTGATGTCGTCTTCGCTGAAGCCACGGCGCTTCAGGCCGACTTCGTTGACTCCACGAACTTGCGCCGGATTGCCGTCGACAATCATGAAAGGCGGGATGTCTTGGACGATCTTGGAGCATCCTCCCGTGATGGAGTGTGCGCCGACCCGGCAGAACTGGTGGACAGCGGTCAGGCCTGAAATAATCGCGTAGTCGCCGACCTTCACGTGACCCGCTAGGGTGCCGTTATTTGAGAAAATCGTGTGGTTGCTGACCTGACACTCATGAGCGACGTGAGCGTAGGCGAGGAACAGATTGTCGTTGCCGATCTTAGTCAGAAGCTCGCTGTTAGTGGAGCGGTGAACGGTGACGTTCTCGCGGAAGACGTTACGGTCTCCTATTTCGAGGTAGGTCGGATCGCCAGCGAATTTCAAATCCTGACTCTTTTGACCGATGGCGGCGAAGGGGAAGAATTCATTGTCGTCACCGATTGTGGTGTGCCCGTCGATCACAACGTGCGATCGCAGCACGCACCGTGCGCCAAGCCGGACATTGGCTCCAATGACGCAGAAAGGCCCCACCGTGCACCCTTCCCCAAGCGTGGCGCTTGGGTCGATGATGGCGGAGGGGTGGATTTCACTCATGTCTTCGAAGGGGCTCAGGCGTCGAGAACGGAGAACTTGAGCTCTCCGCTGGAGACCACCTCACCATTGACCAAGCAGCGACAGCTGGCGGAGCCGATGCTGCGTCGGAAACCGTTGAGCGTCGCCTCAATGACAAGGGAGTCACCCGGAGTGACTGGTCGGCGGAATTTGACTTTATCGGCGCTCATGAAGTAGCCGATCTTGCCTTGGTTTTCCGGCTTGCGGAGGATGAGGATGGAGGCGACTTGGGCCATGGCCTCGACCTGCAGAACACCTGGCATGACCGGGTGACCCGGGAAGTGGCCGGGGAAGAATGGCTCGTTCATGGTCACGTTCTTGAGCCCGATGCATTTCTCATCGCCCTCAAAGCCAATCACGCGGTCAACCAGAAGGAAGGGATAGCGGTGAGGGAGGATGCGAAGAATATCGTTGATATCGAGCACGGCTTCGCCACCTGGGATGTGCAGGGGCTGCATCGAGCGGATCTTGGTGAGCTCTTTTTTAATCTTGGCTGCCATCTGCGTATTTGGCCCGTGACCAGGCATGACCGCGATGATGTGGCCCTGAATGAGGCGACCGGAGAGCATCAGGTCGCCGATGACGTCGAGTGCCTTGTGACGGGCAAATTCGTTGTCGTAGCGCATCGGCTCCTTGGACATGACTTCGTCGCCACGAATGACGACCGCATTTTCCAGGCTTCCGCCTTTGATCAGCCCCTTGTCCAGGAGCGGCTTGATGTCCTCGTAGAAGGTGAAAGTCCGAGCTGGTGCGATTTCTTTCTCGTAAATTTCAGGGGTGACCTCGGAGGAGAAATACTGGGTCATGCGCCCGTCTTTGCCGACATTGGTGACGGAGACGCGTAACTTGTTGTCAGGAATGATGGTGATGAGTGAGCCGCCTTTGGTTTCGAGGTGCATCGGCTCTCTAACTTCGAAGTATTTCTTAGAGGCTTCCTGCTCTTCGATCCCGGCTTTTTGGATCAGCTCCACGTAGGGCTTGGCGGAGCCGTCACCGATGGGTGGCTCGTTGGCATCCATCTCGATGATCGCATTGTCCACGCCCATGCCGACGAGTGCCGAAAGGATGTGCTCCACGGTGTGGACCTTTACAGAGCCTTCGGCCAAAGTCGTCGCCCGCTCGACGGTCTGAACTTTATCGACGTCAGCTGCGATGAAGGGTTGATCGTCGAGATCGACCCGGCGGAATTTGAAACCGTAGTCCTCGGGGGCTGGCTTGAGGGTCAGCGTGACCTTACCTCCGGTGTGGAGCGAGGTGCCTTCAAGCGAGGCCACGGAGGCCAGCGTTTGCTGTTTGAGAGTGGGCATAAGAAGGGATAGACTTGAAACGGCCGAAAATTCAAGTTTTCTGTCGACTTCCCCTTGGCTGAAGGGGCGGCAAGGTCAAAAGATCGGTGGAATTTATCCTAACAGCGAGTATCCTTACACCATTAGATTATGATGAAAAACTGCAATTGTTCCGAAAAAGTCAAAGATGCTGCACAGGCAGGCATCGCCTTCGCTGTTCCTTTTGTGGCGGCTCGCATCGCTGCTAATACGCTTCAAGGCAGCTACAAAGTAGTGACCGGTAAAAAGCCACCGCAATTCACGGCTGCCAATGCACCGTGGAAAACCGCTATCGTCTGGAGCTTGATCTTTGGAGCGGTCGGCGGCGTGGCGCGCCTAGTCGCCAACCGAGCTCTCGAATTGAGCCCGGTTGACGAAGATGCTTCGGTCACCGATCATGGTGACATGATCGATGGGTAGCCGATGAACGGCGTTAGGGCGCTTACGCGTTGAGCAACTCGGCAGGGTCGGTGACCGGCATGTCAAAGGCCTGGCCAACAGGTCCGCAGGTGAGCTTGCCGCCGATACAGTTGATGCCTGAGAGCAGTTCTTTGCGCTGTGCGCAGGCCGCTTTTACCCCGTGCTCGGCCATCATTCGGATCCAAGGTTGGGTCACGTTATTGAGTGCTTGCGTTGCAGTGCGCGCGTAGGCCCCGGGCATGTTGGCGACACAGTAGTGCACCACCTCTTCTTCGACGTAAGTCGGATCTTGGTGGGTCGTTGCACGGGTCGTGGTGGCACAGCCGCCCTGATCGACCGCGATGTCGACAAATACGCTGCCCGGCTGCATCAGCTTAAGCATGTCGCGGGTGATTAGCTTGGGTGCTGCGGCGCCCGGGACGAGAACCGCGCCGATCAAGAGGTCGGTGCGCGGAAGAAGTTCGGCTAAATTCGCATCGCTCGAGTAGATGGTGCGTGCTCCATCCATCGTGATGTCGAGGAATCGCATGCGATCAAAGTCGACCTCGAGAATGGTCACATCGGCACCCACACCAGCAGCGACGCGTGCGGCGTTCACTCCAGCGGTGCCACCACCGATGACCACAACGCGGCCCGGGGCGACGCCTGGGACACCGCCAAGGAGGATGCCTCGACCGCCGTTGTGTTTGGCGAGGACATTGGCCCCGGCAATGGCGGACATGCGCCCGGCAATTTCGCTCATTGGTTCGAGAAGGGGCAGACGACCATTTACCGTCAAAGTCTCGTAAGCGATCGCGGTGCAGCCACTGGCCATGAGGCTTTCGGTAAGAGGGCGCTCAGCGGCCAGGTGAAGGTAGGTGAAAAGAGTGTGGTGCGGTTTCAGTCGGGCGACTTCCTCTGGCTGTGGCTCCTTGACTTTGACAATCATCTCCGCCTTTTCGAAAAGCTCGTCAGCAGTGTCGATGATTTCGGCGCCAGCGGCGACGTAGAGTTCGTCAGGATAAGAAGAGCCGTCTCCCGCGCCCTTCTGGACCAGCACGCGAATGCCTCGTGTAACCAATTCCTTAACGGAGCCTGGGATCATGGAAACGCGGTTTTCCTGCGCTTTGATTTCTGTTGGGATGCCTACGATCATATTTCTGTGTGGGTTTGAGCGGCAACCTGTGTGTGTCATGCGAGAAGGTCAATCGGCAAAAGTCGCTAATTAGCAGAAACCTGTATGGCATCAGGGGCGCTAGATTCCCATTAGCTAGCTAAATGAATTTTTGCACTGCAAAATGGCGGATCAGCCAAGGCTGAATCTCCCAACAAGAGCCATCTCTTGCATTCACTCCAATCGAACGACAATGCGAAAAACCGTGCCGATCGGACAATTTAGACTTGCCCGAAAATTCCTTTCCTGTCTTATTTCCCGCCCACCAACACGCCGCTTTAGCTCAGTTGGTAGAGCAACTCACTTGTAATGAGTAGGTCGCCAGTTCGAATCTGGCAAGCGGCTCCACTCTTTAAGC
>CAXIBU010000041.1:0-16855 GCA_964021555.1 uncultured Verrucomicrobiales bacterium
TCGGAGCCATCGGCGCGACGACCGTGGATGAGGTCGGACTCGAGGATGGTGCGATGCTTTTTGAACCATGCGACGGTATTCGTCACCATTTGCTTGGTTCTCTCGGTGTCGTAGAGGCGTAGGCCGCGGTAGCAGGCTTGAACACCGAGGCCGAGATTGGATTTCATCATCATCTCGTAGTGGTCGAGGTGCTCGTTCAGCGGCTCGATGGTAGCGGCTTCGCCACCGCCGTGGTATTCGGTCAGTGGGACGAACATCCAGCCCATGGATGGGGTCTTTTCCCAAGTGCCATCGAAGATGGTCTGGCGGGTGTGGAGCTGTTGCTGGGCGCGGGGGAGTGACCAATTTGCCTCGCGATAACCCATGCCGCATTTGTTGGAGCCGGCGAGGTAGTAGTAGTCGGGCGTGTTGGTGTAGACGCCCGTGGCGCGCAGGTGTTGGTAGAAGTCGGTCCAGATCTTCCAGTGCACCCAGCGTGAGTCTTTGATGCCTTTTTGCAGCGGCGGGCGTGGGGTCACGTCGACATCGCCGGGGTAGGGGCCGTCGTGCTCAAAGATCATGAAATTCGTGGTGTCGAAGAGCTGGTAGAGCGTGTGGATGTAGTTCTGCCCCCACTCGCTGGTGATGGCGGGACAGCGCTTGTGGGTCACGGCCATGCCTGCGGGAGGAACGATGTCGTTTTTCTTGCCGGCGCTGCGGGAGGAGTAGAGTGAGTAGCAGCCGAGGTGGATGCCTTTGCTCAGGGCGTAGTCGTTGATGGCCTTCCATCTAGCGAGAAAGTTGGGATCGGTATTTTCGGCGTTGAAGCCGGATCCGAAGGAAATGATGACCATTTCAAAGCCGACTTCCGCTGCTTGGTCGATGGCGGTTTTGATCACTTTCTCATCGGAGGAGCGGCAGTGCAGCATGAGGGGGTTCTCGGTGACCCAGGGGGCGACGGTGCGATACATGCGGCGCAGGGCGAGTCCGCGGCGCTCGCGTTCCTCGGTGTCGTGCACGAGCTGGAACATGCGAAAGCTTTCAAAGGTGCTTTCCGGTTCGACCGTTTGAGCCGGGCCGAAACTCGGGCTGACCTCGAGTTTGCAAATTTGGGTTCTCAGCCAGTTAGATTGACTGAAGTGGGTTTTGTCAGTCTTCCAGTGCACGGTGTGGCGATTGGCATTGGTGTGGGTGAAGCCGCCAAAGGCCATGTCGGTCTCGACGTGAAGCACGGTCGGCTCGTCGTGCAGGGTGCCCGGGCGGCTTTTGAGTGGGTTGGCCTTTTCCACGACCGAGAGCGACTCAACAACAAAGGAGTCGACCAGGATGTCGCGGCCACTGGAGTTGGTGACGGTGATCCATTTCGAAAAGGCGGGCAGTCCGTCGTAGATTTCGTAGTGAACGGAGATCTTGGTATCGGAGGAGGGCTTTGTGGTTGCAGGGGCTGTGGAAGGATCGAATGCGCCGTAGAAATTGACGGATTGGATCTTGAGGCGGACGTGGCGTTGTTCGCCGGGGCTGTCGTCGTTGCCGCCTGATGGGGACATTTTGCCGATGCGAACGGAATCGAGTGCGCCAAATTCGGCGGGAATGGCGACCGTGCGGTAATGCCGCCACGCTTGGCCGGGGCTCTGCGCGTCGAAGTGGATGGTGTCTTTGTCGATTCGTGCACGCAGGGTGATGTCGCGGCTGGGGTCGATCTTGTGGTCACCACTGACATTTCGATTTTCTTTTCGACCGTCGAAAACGCCGAGAGTCGGTGTGTGGTCTTTCTCACTGCCGCGCGGACGGACGTGGAATTTAATCACTTTGCCATTGGCGAAAACCAAGCCCATGCCGGGGCCGTAGCTTGAGGAGGTATCGGTCCCAGCATTGAGCGTGGTCTCGATCAACTTGACGTTTTCGGGCACCTTGCGCTCGGCGTAGACGGCGGTGTTGGGGAAGGTGTAGATTTCGCCAGTCTTGCCTTCATTCTGGAAGTTGGCCCGGGCGGTGGCCGAGGTCGCGTGGACTTTCCAGATTTGGGTATCCAGCTTTTCGAAGGGTTCGGCGAAGATCAGCGGGCGGCCGACTTTGGAATCTCTCAGTCGAGTTTCTTGGAGCTTGCTGTCGCCCTCGGGAAAGGCGTAGTCGAGCCGGACGGTCTTGCCTTTTGGGGGCCAGCTGACGTCTGGGGCATGATGGCGTGAGCGCTTCCATTTCAGGCGCTCTTTCGGCTCGCCGACTTCAATGCTTTCCAGCACCAGTGCGTTGGGCGGCGACTTTAGTTGGTCGATCCACTCGGGCACGATGAAGGCCTTGTTAGGCTGTCCCTCGGCGCCGCCGATGGAGTAGGTGATGCCATCGATGGTGATCCGGCCCTCGGGATCGACTGCGCGGATGATGCTTTCGCCCGTCATCAGGTTGACGAATTTCGTCGTGCAACCGAGACGTTTGTCGATGTTTCGGGTGAAGAGTCCGTTGCCAAAGGTGACGGCTTGATCGGTCTCTTCGACGGTCGCACGAAAGCCTTCAGGCTCGATCAGCCAGTCCTTCTCCAATTGATAGTTGGCGGGCAGCTGGGCGCAAATGGTAAAAGCAGCGCAGAGCAGAGCTAGGGCAGCAAGAGCAGAGACTTTCAAGAGAGCTTGTGTGAATGCAAAAATAGCCAGGGCAGGCCTAGCTATTTGAAGGGTGATGATCTGTTAGTGAGAATTAGTCCTCGATGGGGATGATCAGGCAGGAGCCGTGATTGTAGCCTTTGCCGAAGCGGCGGCAGGAGATGCACAGTGCCTTTGGCTTGCCGTCTTCGATAAAGAGATAGGGACGCTCGACGCTGGAGACGGTGATGGGATCGCCTTTCTTGCTGGTGAAGCTTTTTTCGGTGATCTTGTAGTGCTTGGCTTTCTCCCAATTCACGCCGTCCTCGGAAGTGATGAGGCCGATGTAGCGATGGGCATGGAAGATAGCGTAGTAGCGCTTACGCTCGGCATCATACCATAGCGAGGCGTCTTCGCTGTCCAAGTTTTGCAGGGCGGGTTTCTCAGCAATTTTGAAAGGCCCCGTCGGGCTATCGGATGTGGCGAGCCCTTGCAGGCGGCGACCCATGCGCTCGGTGGGCTTTTTGGGTTTTTCGTCGCCCTTCAAGATCATCAAATAGGTGCCATCGGGTCGCTGGGTGACGCCGGGGTTCACGCAGATATTAAAGACCGGCTTGGCCGGGGTGACGATGGGCGCATCCGAGTGCTGGTAAGGTCCGAGGAGATTCTTCGAGGTGGCAACACCAATGCGCTGGCTGTCACGGATGTGGCCGCGGGTTGCGCCAGATTGGCTGGAGATGTGGTAGAGGTAATAGGTATCGCCGAATTTTTTGATCTTCGGGTTGTGAGCCATGAGTTCATCCCAGTGGCCCTTGCCGCGTCCTTTCAGCAAGACCTTCTCATGCTTGAAGGGGCCTGCAACGGACTTCGACTTGGCAACGGCGACTTCGGATGTGGTGAGCCAGTCGCCCCCCACCGTTTTCCAACGGGAATAGATGAGATAATACCAATCGCCCTCCTTGTAGAGATGGCCGCCCCAAGTGGCGTAGCCTTCCTCGGTATAGAAGTTGCTTTCGTCGATGGGCGCGAGTTTGCCGGTAACCTTGAGAGTATCGGTGTCAATTTCGGCGGCAAAACCTGAAGCCACCATGGCTGCGAAGCAGAAGAGGAGTGGTAATAGTTTGATCATCTATTCCCTTTGAGTTGAGTTCAAATGTAGCTTACTTGGCGGCCGGCATCAATAGCGAGTAGCTACCAAAGTCGAGCTGCATGTTCCAACGAAGCAGGGTATTGACGCCGATGATGCCACCGTATTTTCCGTCGCTAACGGACTTTTGGCCGGTTTGGGGAAGGACGTAAAATTCGGTGTTAGGAAGGAGGGCACGGTTACCGAGGATGATTTTGTCGACGGTGGTGACCTTAAGAGCAATTTTCCCGCCGGATGGGCCGGATGCGGTGTTGGTGCTGTCCTTAAGTGGTAGCTTAAGTTCTTTTGCGACATCCTTGAGGAGAATGTTGATGGCCGATCCGGTATCGACGAGGAAGTCGTAATCTTGGCCTTTGATTTTGACGGTTACGACTGGGTATTTGTGTTTGCCTTTTTTCAGTTGAAGGCGCTCGTATCCTTGGCCTTGCAATGCTCGAGCATAGCCATCTGGCTTGGTGCCTGACTTCGGCATGAGGAGTTTAGGACCCTTGGCGATGAAGACGGCATTGACCTGATCCAGGAAGGGGCTGCCGACGAGGCCCATGATTGAGTTGTCCTTACCTTTGACCTTGATGGACTTCAGGCGGGAGAAGTCGCGGAGTCTGGTGTCGCTGTTACGAATTTTGAGAATGTTGGCAACGGCAATCTCCTTGATCATAGCGGTGTAGTTGGCTGTTTCACCTTTGATGTCTTTAGAAGAGCCTGATTGAGTGATCTTAAGGTTCAGGGATTTGGCATATTCGGTGGAAAGAGTGACATTGCCCCCTGAACCGCTATCGAGGATGACATAGGTAGATTTGCCGTTAACTTTAGTAGGAACGACGAAGTGTAAGCTGTTGTCCGCACGGAGAATCGGGAGGCTGCGCATGTCCACCGATTCGCGGGCGATGGCGCTGTTGTGCACGAGGGCACTTAAGGTTAATGCTATTACTGATTTTAGTAGTTTCATGATTGATTACGGTTGTTGGTTGAAAGCCTCAGCGATTCGTTGTCCGAAGCGCATGGCTGATTCCTTATCGAAATTGACTTGGTAGGTTGGCTTAATGGCGGTTAGGCCAACGGTGGAAATTAGTTCGATGCAGTCGAGGTCTTTTGCGACCATTTCGAGTGAGGTTGTAATGTGATTCAAATTCTTGCTGCGCTGTTCGTTCAAAGTGGTGTGAAACCACGGACCTGGCCCAGCTATCACGAAAGGTAGTTTGGGAGTCTTCGTCTCGCTACGAATTTGTTCGATTAGCGTTATGAGCGCTGCGCCAAATTCGAGAGACTCTTTCTCTTTTCGGGCGGAGATTTCCCCCCCTTGCCAGATCGCGCCTTTCACAGTGGCTTCGTCTTTTAGAAAGTGAAATGCCTCGTGGAATTGTTCGAATTTTCGGCCTCCCTTCAGGTAGCTATTGAGAGGGCTGGACTTAGCGACAATTGGGACGAGGCAGACGGTCACGCCAGGGTTTGCCTTTTGGTAGTTCTCGACGAAGGCAGCGGCAGGACTGAATTTTGCTCCTGACCGGCGCTCGACGACAGCAGCGGTGAAGGGCTGCCAGCCGATCGTGCTGGTATTGTAGAGGAGATAGGCGTCTTCCACGACTTCGAGGTCATCGGCATCAGCCGGGGCGGCGCCAATCATGTTGCTGCCGCCCATCCAGAAGAACACGTGAACTTGTTCCTTCGGACGCGTCAAAAGGCTGGGTGCGGGTGGTGACTGACGCAGGCGGGCGAGCGCTGAATCGACGCTGCTTTTCGTCAGCGCGTAATTGGTGGTTCTGCTGAAGTGGGCGATGTTGATTCCGATGACTTTACCATCCAAATTGCAGAGTGGGCCACCGCATTCGTTGGTGTAGATAAGAGTATCGTGGAAGATACACTCAGGCAGCTTCGTGCGCCGTGCACTGAGTTCGGACGACAGTGATGAGAGTAGCTGCGAATGTTGGTTGACTGGGTTGCCACTGGCGAGCTCTTTGAGGGCGGTTGGGCGCTCGGGCACGGCACGCGGAGTGACGCTCTGTGCGCCGAGTCGGGAGCCAGCAAGGGTCGGAGCGATCACTAGTCTTCCGACGTCGTTTTTCGGCTGGGAGGCCCACGTGATTGGATGGAGATCCGCCTCTACCTCGAGAAGAACCAAATCCGAGCTTTTGTCGACGCCGATGACGCTTGCGGCAATGAGATCATTTCCAGAGCGCAGCATCAGGGCCTTGTGATGCTTCAGGGCTGAGAGTTTCGATAAGGCGAGACGTGGGGAAATCGCGGTAGCGAAGGCCACCTGCTTGCCCGATTGTTCGAGGCCTAGCACGGGGGGGAGTTTCGGCATTTTGGCTTGAACGTCGGGTGCGCTGTCGCCCAACTGAGGTGCAAGTTCCGAGCCTGATTTGCCCTTGTTCTCGGCCGCAATGGGAAGCTTTTGCTTAGGACGGTAAATGCCCATTTGAGACAGCTTGAAGCGGTCCTCTGGAGCAAGCTGCATGGTCGGACCTGAGGCACCGAATTTCAGCGCGCCGCGGAGGATTGATTTTCCTTCTTTGCCAAGGTGGGCGTATTGGAAGCGCAGTGTCTGATCGATTTCGCGCTGTTGCAAATCGACCCCGACGCCACGGAGCTCAGTATGATCGGACTCAGTGAGATCGAGGCTGAGCTTGAAAAATTCGTCTTTTCGAATTTTCGGCAACACCAAATCAAGGGCCTGCTGGGGTAGTTTGCCAAATCGTCTTTCGATCCACGAGAGGATACGGTTTAGCTCAATGTCGTCGGCGTTTGAAGCAAGTGAGAGGTCGAAAGCGGCTGGGTCGATCTGCTCAGCTTTCAGAATTGCAAAGGTGCGGAGATCCGGAACGAGAGTGACTTTCTTTCCATCGAAGCTTGCCACATCCGAGAGGGCGCGAAGTGCGGTTGGGGAAAAGTCGGGGTAGCTCTTCTTGATGGCGTTGCGGACAGAGCTGATTTGTTTGGCTGGGATTTGACCAGTGCGCCCTTTAGCAAGTTGACTGACTTTTAGGTAGTGAGCCAGCTCATCGTGAGTCGGTAGTTTTTCAAAGTTGTCAATCCATGCGCCCCATTGATCGATCAGAGTTTCGATGGCGATGTGGTTGTTGTGATGGATGTCGGAGGTCACCATGCTCGTGAGGATGCCTGCGACATTACCATCGAGATCGAAAAGCGGACCTCCTGAGTCGCCATGGATGGCCGTGCAGTCGGTGGTGAGCAGCTTGCGATTGATATCTTGTTCGGATTTCAGCAAGCGCCCGATCTTAAGGGGAGCGGGGCGATCTTTCTGAATGCTGCCGCCGTGGGAAATGATGAAGCACCAGTCCTTCGGCGCAAGCGAGGCTCCACGGCGCAGTGGGCGATAGGGCCAGCCACCTTCTGGCGCGGGGGTGGTGATGCGGCAGATGGCAGTGTCTGCCTGAGTATTGCAGGAGATGGAGACAGCATCGACCAAGCGCCCGTCGTGGAGGTAGAGCTGAAGCTCCTTGCCGCGGCGTTT
This sequence comes from uncultured Verrucomicrobiales bacterium, assembly GCA_964021555.1. Classification (GTDB taxonomy): domain Bacteria; phylum Verrucomicrobiota; class Verrucomicrobiia; order Verrucomicrobiales; family Akkermansiaceae; genus CAXIBU01. The sequence goes on from CAXIBU010000041.1 coordinate 7,181, forward strand.
CATGACATGCGCCGCCGTGAGCACGATTCCATCCGGGCTGACAATGACGCCCGAGCCGTCGCCTTCGCCCTCAGAAATGATGCCCACAGATGCGGGGCGACAGAGCTTGTTTAACTCGACGAATTTGTTCTCCAGTTGCCGCAGAGTCAGGTCTTGGTTCGCCGAGGCTGCGGAGCTGGTAAGGCCCGCGAGAAGGCAACCAGCTAAAGCGATCAGTAGCCTGCGAAGCATGGTGGGCATCGCGATGAGATTCGGGGAAAGCTTCATTTTGAGTCGAGAGCTTTGGCGAATTTCTCACCGAGCTTGATGGTCGAGCTGCGGTCAAAATGGCGGTTGGTTCCATTCTTGTCTTCGAGGGCGGTGAGATTTTCGGTGGACAGGATGGTCAGGTGAGGGATTGATTCTTCAATCTTATCCAGGTTCGCCCAGAAACGAGGATGCTGATGCGACTTTTTAGGGTCTTCGGATTTACCAAATTCAACATTGGGTCCGGCGTAGTAGAGGGGGGCATCTGGTTGATCAATCCCCGTGCGGATGGCGGTGATTGCGGCTTTCAGATCGTCGGCGTAGGATTGCGAACGGGTGTCTGAATAGAAGGAGCTTTCGCCGCCCTGCCATAGAATGGCTTTGACGGTGCCTTCATCTTGTAAGAATCGATAGCGGGAAAGAACCAGAGGGAGGGATTTGCCGCCTTCTTTGAAATGGTCAGGCAGAGCAATGGCGGAGGCCATCGGCACGATGCAGACTGTCACATTAGGGTGCTGTTTGCGGTAGGCTCGGGCGAAGGCAGCCATAGGGCTGAAGAATTTGCGCTTCCTTTCTTGCTTGATTTCAGCGGTGAGGGGCTCCCAAGAAATAGTGCCGAATTGACGAAGCACGTAGGCGTCGCGCACGGGTGTGGAATCCTCCTCCGTGAGTGGAGATCTTCCCACCATGTTAGAGCCGCCAATCCAGAAGAAAACGTGGGTATTTTCTTTGTCTGTCTGAATCGGGCTGCTGACTGCGGGTGCGGACATCAGACGCTTCACCGCAGCATCGATACTCGATTTGGTGAGGGCGTAATTCGTCGTGCGGCTAAAATGGGCGATATTGATTCCCATGAGTTCGCCCGCCAAATTGTAGAGCGGACCGCCACAGTCATCGGCAAACAAGATGGCATCGTGAGAAATACATTCTGGCAATTCAGTGCGGCGAGTGCTGAGTCTTCCGGAAAGGGCCGAAGCTCGTTGGGAAAAGTAGTTAGCCGGGCCGCCATCGGCACGAGGTTTCGCAGGCACGGGGCGAGCTGGGATTTGGCGTGGCTTAACGCTGTTCACTCCCAAAGAGGTTTCGTCCTTGGTGGTGGCCAGAAAGATGGAACCTAGCGGTGGGGTGGGACCAGTATGCCATATTGGAGTGCTGAAAAGGCGTTTGGTGCGAATGAGGACGAGGTCAGACTTCGGATCGTGGGCGTGAACGGTTGCAGGGTGTTTCTTACCTCGATATTCGATCTCGAGTAGCCGGTCATGCATGAGGAGCGATGACTTTGAGAGCACGACGTTGGGTGCGATCGGAGTCGCCAATCCAATTTGTTGTCCGTCCTGGTGAAGAAGGACAGGTCTCGGGAGGCGTGGCATCATGGCCTGCACCTCCTCGGCGGAATCTCCGAATTTTGGCGCAATCTCGTCGATAGGAGCGCCCAATTCACTGTCGAGCTGAATGCCGGCTTGGGCAAGTTGTTCGATTTGTTCAGGGGTGAATTTGGTGGTAAAGGCGGCAGTTGATTTGTTGTAGCCAACAAATCCTTGCAGGATCAGGTCCAGAAGTTCGCCTTGGATTTTTTCTTTGCCATAGCGTTCGACAAAGCGGTTGGTGACGATGATGTCCCTTTCCTCCTTCGATACTTTTTGGTTGCCTGGATTGATACCCAACTGTGCTAGCTGGTCGCCTTGAAGGACGTCGGAAGTAATGATGGGACCTTGGTCGGTAAATGTTACCGTTTGGCGGACCAGTTGCTCTGCAGTCTCACTTAGATGGGAGAAGCGGAAACGCATCATCTGCTCCATTTCCCTTTCGTGAAGATCGAAATCCAACTTCTTCAGCGCAGCGATATCGTCTGAGGAAAGGGGGAGTGAGAGGCGGAAGCGTTCGTCACGAGTCACTTTCGGTAGAAGCACCTTTTCGACTTCCGCTGGGAGGTCTCCGAAGCGGTATGCGAGCCATGCCTTGCTGCGCTTCTCTACCGCCCCAGTATCACGGATGATAGTGATACCAACTTCCTTGGGGTCGAGTCCGTTTGCCTTGATGATGGCCTCGGTCCGCTCGTTGGCGAAAATCTTGATCTTGTTGTTCTTGAAAGTCGTCACGTCAACGACAGCCAAAATCGCCTCGTCCGGAAGGGCGGAGAATGACTTTTTCAGCGCCTTTGCGATTTTCGTGCGCTCGTTTGGGCCGACAACATTGCCGGTGATACCTGCTGCGAGATTTCGGTTTTTTCTATGCTGGGTAATGGCGTCCCCCGTGAGAATGGGTCGCTTGCCGCTGAGCTCGTCCTGCCATTGGCTGAGAATGGTTTGAGAGGAGATGTGAGAATTGTGGCGAATTTCTTTGAGGAGAATCGTCGAATTGATTCCCGCAACCCGGCCTTCCAGATCGAACAGGGGGCCGCCGGAGTCCCCATTGACAGCGGTGCAATCGCTGGTAAGCAGGTGCTTATTGATATCGCGGTAGCTTTTCAGGATACGCCCGACTTTCAGAGGTGCCGGGCGGTCGAGTTGGATGCCACCACCATGGGAAATGATGGCACACCAATCTCCCACGGCCAGGTCGGCGTCTGGGCGGATGGGGCGATGTGGCCAGCCCCCCGCCGGTGCTGGGCTGGTAATCCGGCAAAGAGCGGTGTCCGAGCGGTGATTGATACTAACAACAACGCCAGAGGCGCGCCCTCCATTGCTGGTAAATAGCTCTAGTGTGTCGCCTAGGTTGTCAACCACGTGGGCGGCGGAGAGGACCAATCCTTCTGGCGTGATGATGATCCCCGAGCCATCTCCTTCGTTTGCCTTGCTGATGCCAACGACCGCCGGGCGGCACATATCATCGAGCTTTATGATTTTTTCTTCCAATTGAGCAAGAGTGTGGGCTCTTGTAATCGTCGAAAATACAATGGCTGAAATGAAAAGTGCGAAGAGATTACGCATGGGCTAATGGTCTGATAAGCAGTGCTGAATGCAATTGGTGGTTCAAGAGCGATATACGGAGGAGCGTTGCCACTGAGAAGTTCTTCTTGATTTATCAACCTATCAAATCAAGTTACTAGTTGTTGGGCGGCCGATTTGAGAAAGCCACTCGAAGGCCGCCAGTTTTACATGAGCATCAAACGTCATTCTACCCCCCGCCTCGTTGCCGATCGTTTGAAGGACGAAATTAGGGACGGAGTTCGCACTCAATTTTTGCCAGGTCAGGCAAGGCTGGCCAAAGAACTCGAAGTTTCTGTTCCGAGCATACGAACCGCCATCAAATTGCTGGTCGCCGAGGGGATCTTGGAACCGCCAGAGAAGGGGAAAAGAATCTGTATCTCTGAGGAGGCATGCTCCACCCGCCGACCTCCAGCGAATTTATTGATTATCTCCCCGAAGCTCGACAAGCTTAGCAAGTTGAGCCTGGATCTACTGGATAAGACTGAATCTGAGTGGAAGCAAAAGTATCCGATGTCGTCAGTCGTCAGTCTTAGACGAACAGATCGACCATTGAGTCATGAAGAGCTCGATAAAGAAGTCGTGGAGAACAACATTCGAGCAATTGTTGCTTTTGAGGCTTTCGAAGGATGGGTAAGGGCTTTGAGTGAGATTGAGGTCCCAATCTACCGACTCGCGGGATCTCCGTTTAAGCCCAAGTTGGGGGATTCGGGCTGGGGGGTTAATGCTCACCAATTTTTGACCGATATATTGACCCATCTCAAAGAGAATGGTCATCAGAGAATTTTGACGCCTGTCTTGCGCAAGGGGGTCAGAGAGACGATTTTGGAGGCCTACAAAAAGTCAGGGCTACATGCGATTACGATACCTGAAGATCAAGTTCCCGAGTTCCCCTTGGACGACGAAGCTCGAATTCAAGCCTTCTGGGAGCAGACCTTATCGAGGTTTCAACCGACTGCCGTTTTGTGTATCTATACTCCAGTCCTATTTTCATTGTTCGGGTTTTGCCAAATCGCTGGACTGAGGATACCATCGCATTTGTCAGTCGTTGCGGTGGAACATCATCAGCTAACCAGATTTCTGCTACCGCAGATTGCTGCTCCAAAAGGCTCGGGAACCGCGAACAAGGATCTACTGGAATCACGGATGAAGCTGTTTCGAAAGTGGCTGGATGATGATCTTAGGCCTCAAGGATACAAGACTTTGCGCCGCGAGTTTGATTGGGGCAAAAGCGTCGCTGATATCCGGAGTTGATGAAGATCAAATCCGGCTGGGCTTTCCGTTTGCTTTGTGGACTTTGCCAATGATTGCCGAGGTTGTTAGACGTGAGCTTGGCATTAGGCTCAGCCGATGGTCAATCTCCAGATTGCTCGAGCAGATGGGGCTCAGTATCCAGAAGCCTGCTTGGAGAGCATGGCAGCAAGACCCCGATCAGGTGAAGCGCTGGCAGTCACGACAGTTTCCTGCCATTCGAACCTACGCCAAGAAGGTGGGCGCCAAAGTGTATTTTGCCGACGAATCAGGAGTCCGAAGCGACTTCCACAGCGCCGCAACGTGGGGGCAAAGGAAACACCCCCGTGGTCAAGGCGACAGGAGCAAGATTCAGTTGCAACATGATAAGCGCGGTTAGTCCTTCCCGAGAGCTATGCTTCATGGTCACTGAGAAAAGAATTAGCGCAGCTCTGGTTTGCGAGTGTTTCGAGTGTTTGATGAAAGGCGAAAAGGATCACGTGATATTGATTGTCGACGGCCATCCGTCACACAAAGCAAAAAAGATCCAAGAGCATGAGGCCAAGTGGAATGGTCGCCTGCGCCTAAACGTCCAGTCCCAATGTGAGGACTGGGAGCATGAATACCTGAAGGTTATTGGTCCTTTGTTGCGCAGGAGTGTTAGATTGATAGCGGTGGTAAGTCCGGAATCACAGGGTGAAGCACTATTGCGACGCCAGGAGATCGGGTGCCTGAACTTCTTCTCCACCTCGAAGGAGGGCTCAAGTCTTCTGGGAGCGGGACTCGTTGAGATTTCAAGCGTATGCTGTTCGAAATATCTCCACGAGAGGCTGGCTTTGGTTCTACTAGTGTTGCTAAGTCAAAGAAAATTTGGGTTTTATTCCTGCTTGTGGCCGTTTCTATACAATCGCGATTTCAAATAGGTCGGGTAGAGATGGGCGAGCTAGTTCACTTAGCTTTGCGGGACTTCGCTCGACAAATCGCTTGCTTGGCGGGAGGTAGAAGCGTGATAGGAGTTCTGCCAGTTGAAGGATCCTGATTGGGTTAAAATAAATTCGAATAAAATGCGCAAAAGGGTAATTTTTCTGGCGTGGGGGTTTTTCTGAGTGTAAAGTTGAAGGACAGATTAATCTCTGCTTTTCAAAATGATGAATTTAAGATCCACGCTCTTCGCTATTCTTGTCAGCTTGATATCCACCGAAATGAGTTGGGGTGTCATCTTGGGCGACTTGGAGAATCCCGGTAATTTCACGGGGAGTTTTTCCAATTACATCAATTACAATGGAGTGGACCTGGAGAGCCAAGAATACGAGGTGATCCTTCCTTCTGACTACGATCCATCGAAGCAATATGGATTGATTACCTACATCAACGCGACCAATGCAGGAACGCCAAAGAACGCCTGGCGTCCGGTTCTCGAGGAACTGGATGTCATCTGGGTGGGCGGCAAGGACATTAATAACAGCACAAGCACCACCTATCGACGTGGAGCTGCAATGATGGGGGCATTTCGCGCCACGGAGCTCTACAATATCGACCCTGATCGAATTTACGTCATGGGCAGTTCTGGCGGGTCACGCACTGCAATGGCATTAGGTTTCATGCGACCTGACTTTTTTACTGGGGTGATTTCTAATGTGGGGATCGTCTTCCCTGAGGATTTGCCGACCAAATTCATCGTCGATGACCGCAATGGCGACCGTGAATTTTACGAATATGCCTCATGGGCGAGCCCTTCGTCGATTCGCAATCTTGCCCATCAGGATACCATGCGCTTCAGCTTGATGTCCTATTACACCGACTATCGTGAAGATGAGACATTGAACTGCTTTCACTTGGGGATGTTAAACTACGATAATCAAGCCAAGCAACTGATTCGTCCTGGTGCTCATGGCGGCAATGACTCCGGCTCCTTTCGAGATGCGATCAATTTTATCGATCACCCGCAATTGCAGGTAATTGACGATCAATTCGACAATAACAATCCTGTCCAAAATGGCGCGAATGCGACGTGGACGGATGAGTCAACGGGAGATGCCACATTGAGTGAGGTTAGCTCTCAGGTGAGCGGCACCGCAGTGACAAGGTTGCGAATGACGCCGGGCAGCGGCGAGGCGGTTCTCAAATCGACGGATGCACGTCCATGGTTGGACCAGTATGGGGGCATCATTGATTTTTCGGTTCGTCCTCAAGACCTTACTGTTGGTGGTCAGAGCTTCCGCGCCACCGTGGCAGCGACAAATGGTCAGGGGTCATTGGAGCTTCGAATCAATCAGGTCAACGAAACCACCAAGACGGCCTCTTTCGTTCTGGTTCGAGGTGATGATAGCGAACTGGAGGTTTTCTCAACCCAGTTTGATTCTTCCGACGAACCGGTGAATCGTGCAAGTTCGGACGATTCGTATTTTGGGGTGGATCAATACGTTGGTGATTCAATCAGGTTTCGTGGTTTGAATGTTCGACTGGAGTTCTGGGAGTGTTCGTTCCAGCTGACCTTTGGCCAAGATATCCAGACCTTCACTAGCACCACTTCGCCCACGGCCGCTAAATTGATCGATGACAAGCGAACTGTCACCGGAAGGTGGGATGAGCTAGGGCTAGCGAATGAATTACAGGTGTTTGCTGTGGTCAATTCGAGCCTCAGTCTATCGGCATCAGGTGCTGGAAGTTGGGATGTTGATTTTGTCGATTGGCAGGCGAGTGCCGATCAATTGCCCGCCGCGCCACTTAAAGCGACTGAGGATTCAGTGAGCATGGTGATCCCCGGTGAGACGAGTGTATTGATTGATGTGTTAGCAAATGATATTGCTGGTGAGGGAGCGTCGGGATTGGCTGTGGATTCGGTTGGTAGTCCCAGCAATGGTGTCGCAGTGATCGAGAATGGTGAAATTCGTTACACGCCGAACGCTGGATTTACCGGAGTGGACACTTTTACTTACCAAGTCAGCGATGGTGTCGGCAGCGATATTGGGGAGGTGACTGTTGATGTTAGCAGCGATGGTGGTCAGAATATCTTCACTAATAATGGTCCAACCGAGCTAAATGTGGTTGATCCGGCTAACTGGAGTAGAGGTCTGCCAAGTGCTGCAAATCCTGGTCTCTTGGAACAGAGTGCGATCTTTTGGCCCGGCGAGAACCTTAGTAGTCCTGGAACAGGTTCAACCAGTGCAGGTGCCAACGTCCTTAGTGGATTAGAGCTGACCATTGAAGGGACGCAGCTTATGCCAATCACGTTCAATCCGCAGCCAGCTTCGGGAACATTTATCCCGGAAATGACAAATTCAGTGCTCAACTATCGATTCGCCTCCACCACAATTCCTAGCGCACGGGTGCTACGGCTTTCTGGAAGCACCGTTGTCACTCTGGGCGAGGGGGCTGAGTTGATCATGCAGAATCAATCTCGGTCGATTGAATTTCAGAACGACGGCATCGGGCAAGGGAGGATTGTCGTCGACGGGGGAATGATTGTGGCAAGTGGCTTCGGGTTCGCTAATGCCAATGTCGCGTATCCATTTATCGCGTTTACGGCAAATGGTGGTGACGTTGATCTGGTCTCACCGCCTAGTTTTGCAGCGGGTTTTTTACCCTACATTGATTTTGAAGAGGGTGCCACGGGCACGCTGGACATCAGCTCTGCGGACCAGGCATATTACGAGTCCATCTGGAGCACTGGGAACTTGCGGGTCGGCGGGCAAGCGCAGGCAGATCTACCAAGCCCCAATGCGCTACTGGACTACTTTGATTTTTCAGGCGGGGTGCTTTCTCTGAAAGTCCAAACGGAAGATCCATACGACGAGTGGGTCTCGGAGAATTTTACAACAGCTCAAATTAATTTAGGGCTTGGTGACCCAGATGCCAATGTAGACTCGGATTTCTATAATAACTTTATGGAGTATGCTTTTGATTTCAATCCCACCGAACCCGACCCTGCGCTAGTAGGCATTCTCAATGGCAATATAGCGAGCTTGAGCTTCGTCCGACCTCCCGAGCGCGAGCATCTCACCTACGTGGTAGAGCAATCTTACGATCTTGATGGCTGGGATGCCGCTCAAATGAGCTCAGGAACGATCAATGGCGCTGAAATCATCACTGGATCCAGCGACATTGAGGATGCGCCTGAGGGCAAAATCTTCTTCAGACTCAAGGTCGAAGTGACGCCCTAAGGTCGGGCTTTTAGAGTTCCCGCTTACGGATTGTATTTCTGAAGCTGAGCAAAGAATGGAGCACCGTCGACGACTTGCCAGGGGAGCCCGTATTCGTTTAGGGCGTCCATGAAGGGATCCGGGTCCATCTGTTCCATGTTGTTGACTCCAGCGCGCTTCCATTTGCCCTCGAGAATCATCTTCGCGCCGATCATCGCTGGGACGCCGGTGGTGTAGCTGATGGCCTGCGAATTGGTCTCGGCGTAGGCCTCCTCGTGATCGCAGACGTTGTAGATGTATTTTTGGAGGCGTTTGCCATCCTTAATGCCGTCGATCACGACACCGATGCAGGTCTTGCCCTTGGTAAGTGGTCCGAGTGAGGCTGGATCAGGAAGCACGGCACGGAGAAATTCGAGTGGGGCAATCTCTTGGCCTTGGAAATTGATCGGCTCGATGGAGGTCATGCCGACGTTTTGCAGAACCGTGAGGTGATTGATGTAGTTCTGCGAGAAGGTCATCCAGAAGCGCAGGCGCTTGACGCCCTTGAGGTTCTTGCAGAGCGATTCCATTTCCTCGTGGTAGAGCAGGTAAATGTCCTTGGTGCCGACCTCGTCGTGAGGAAAGTCGAAGGGTTGTGAGACTTCAAGAGGCTCGGTCTCCTTCCAGTCACCTTCCCAATAGCGACCTTTCGCGGTGATCTCGCGGATGTTGATCTCTGGATTGAAATTCGTCGCAAAAGGCAGGCCGTGGTCGCCGGCATTGGCATCGATGATATCGACGGTGTGGATTTCGTCGAATAGGTGCTTCTGAGCATAGGCGCAGAAAACATTGGTTACACCCGGATCGAATCCGGAGCCGAGCAGGGCGGTAAGGCCAGCGTCGACGAAGCGCTGGTGGTATGGCCACTGGTATTCGTAGGAGAAATTCGGATCGTCCTTGGGCTCGTAGTTGGCGGTGTCGAGGTAGTCGACCCCAGCTTCGAGGCAGGCCTCCATGAGTGTCAGGTCCTGGTAGGGCAGAGCGACATTGATCAGAATGTCGGGTTTGATCTCCTGCATCAATTCGACCGTTGCCGCGACGTCATCGGCATCGACGGAGGCGGTTTCGATGGGGTAATCAATCTCGGCGGC
>CAXIBU010000042.1:0-16782 GCA_964021555.1 uncultured Verrucomicrobiales bacterium
CGGGAGCACGGCGGTTCCAATTCGCCACATGCTATCCTTTCGCACCTTTCGGCCCATTGGGATAACAAAACTGCTGAGGAGTTAGCCTGACGAGGGGCAGCTCCGACGGAGGCGAGCCGAGAAAATTTTTCCCGATCGTCTTTCTACGACTGCAATCTGAATGGGCGCAAACCCACAGGTTCCTGTGGCATCTTCGCCTTGTCATGGACTTGTGATGATTCGAGCTTCGCGTGATTCTGATTCACTAATTCGAATCGAAATCACCGAACCATGAGCAAACAATACGGACACTTTGACGACGCCAAGCGAGAATACGTGATCACGGACCCACTGACCCCGACAAAATGGGTCAATTATCTCGGGACGCTTAAATTCGGTGGATTGATCGATAACACCGGTGGAGCCCTGCTCTGCGCGGGAGATCCCAGCCTCAACCGAATTCACAAATACATCCCCCAACAGCCAGACACAGAGTTCAAGGGCAGCACGATCTACCTTAGGATAAAGCGAGGTGATTCCTACGAAGTCGTCAGCCCCTTCTTTGTCCCGACCCTCTCTGAGCTCGACCACTACGAATGCCGGGTCGGGCTTTCTTATCAGAAGTTTCTCACCCGCGTAGTTGGATTGAAGTTCGAAGCCCGAATTTTCATTGCTCCGGGCGGTGGTGCGGAAATTCGCGACGTCACCGTTACCAATGAATCCGCCGAGGCGCTGGAAGTCGATTTGATCCCGGTGGTCGAATACTCCCACTTTGAGGCACTCAAGCAGTTTACCAATGCTGATTGGGTGCCACAGACAATGATGTCAGAGGCAATCCACGAAGATCAGGGCAAACTGACGCTCCTTCAATACGCGTTCATGCGCAAGAATGCCGCGGTGAACTTCCTCAGCTGCGACCGTGCGGTGGCTTCTTTCGAATCCGACCGCAAGCGCTTCCTCGGTAGCCGTGGCACCTGGGCGAACCCTGAGGCGCTGCAACAAGAGAACCTTTCCAACTACCAGGCCCGCCGCGGCGACAATATTGGCAGCCTCCTCATTTCCCTGGGCACCATCGCGCCCGGCGCGTCAGAACAGGCCATCATCCTCTGTGGCCAAGCGACTCGTGAACAGGCCAGCGCTGAAATCGCTAAATTCCGTAATCGGGATACGGTCGAGCAATCCTTCAGCGAGCTCAATGACTACTGGAATGGTTACCTCGACACCTTCCAGTGCGAAACACCTGATCCGAATTTCGATGCCATGGTCAACGTGCACAACCCTCGCCAGTGCCAGACCACGTTCAACTGGTCGCGCTATCTTTCGCTCTATCAATTGGGCCTCGGTGCTCGCGGTCTGGGCTTTCGTGACAGCTCCCAGGATTCCATGGGTGTTCTTGCCAGTATTCCCGAGGAAGCCAAAGAATTGCAGCGCAAGATTCTCAGCACCCAGCGTGCCGACGGATCCGCCATGCACCAATTTTACCCAGCCAGCATGGAGGCGAATGAGGGCGACTCCCGAGAGGACGGACACAAGGACACTTATGGCGATGACCACAATTGGATCGTGCTCGCCGTCTGCGCCTACCTCCGCGAGACGGGTGACTACGAATTTCTCAACGAAGAAATCCCCTTTTACGATAAAAAGCTAAAGCTCGCCGACCGTAGCAAAGGCACCGTGTTGGACCACCTCCAGCGCGCGCTCGCCTACACCAAGGCCAATGTTGGGCAACATGGACTCCCCCTGCTTGGCTTCGCCGACTGGAATGACACCGTCAACCTTCCCGGCGATGCGGAATCCCTGATGGTTGCGGCCCTCTACGGCTGCGCTCTCAATGAAATGATCGCTCTCTGCGACTACCTTGGCGAGACGGAGCAATCAGCAACCTATCAAGCCGACCACGCTGCCATGAAAGCCGTCGTCAACGAGCACGGTTGGGACGGCGAGTGGTATCGCCGTTACTACACCGCCGAAGGCAAGCCCATCGGGTCAAAAGAAAACGAATATGGCAAGATCTACACCAATGGCCAATCGTGGCAGGTCATGGCTGGATTTGCCGAAGGCGAACGCGCCGACAGCGCATTGCAGTCCATCGAGACCCACCTCAACACCAAGTTCGGGATCAAGCTCAGCACTCCTGGCTACAACGGATTTGACCCTGAACTAGGCGGCGTCTCCACCTACCCACCAGGGGCCAAAGAAAATGGCGGGATCTTTCTGCACTCAAACCCGTGGGTCATGATTGCAAATACCAAAATTGGACGGGGTGACCGCGCCTACAAATATTTCAACCAAATCAACCCAGCCGCTCGCAACGAAGACATCGACCTTTTCGAGGTCGAGCCCTACTGCTTCCCCCAGAACATCCTCGGTGACGAGCACCCTCAATTCGGCCTCGGCCGAAATAGCTGGCTCTCAGGCACCTCGTCATGGACTTACCAGGCATCGACCCAATACATCCTCGGCATCCGTCCGTCCCACCAAGGCCTTGTGCTTGATCCATGCATCCCCAGCACTTGGGAGAAGTTCGAGGTGACCCGACAATTCAGAGGGTCGACTTACGAAATCACGTTCATCAACGACGAGGGGGTTTCCAAAGGAATTCGTAGCGTAAAAGTCGACGGCGAAACAAGCGGCAATGGGCTCGTCATCCCCATCCTAGAGCCAGGAAGCCAGTGTAAAGTCGAAGTCCACATGGGATCTCCAGTCAGCAAGACTGCTAAGTAAATCGCTTATTTAGAAACAATTGGCTGCGATGAATCATCTCCCAGCCGAAGAAAGCGCTTGCTCAAGTCACCTTTGTGAATACAATGTAAACACTAGAGCTTGACGCACCTTCTCAGATTAGTCAGACTTAAGTATCAGTAAAGCAAGAAAGGTCCTATTCCTTTTCGTAACTTTGCAAAAACCAATCACCAGATAGCGCCATGAAACCGACCACACCCAACCTTCCACCGATGAAAGAGGCCGAAAGGTCCCGCTCAAGAGGCTTCGCTCTGATTGTATCCATCGTCATGATGGCCCTGCTCGTTTCCCTCGGATTGGCCGTTCTTGGCCTGTCACGGTCAGAAGCGCGCAAGCAAGGTTCTTTGTCTCCTCAAGCGATTGCACGCTCGAATGCTCGACTTGCTCTGAACATGGCGCTTGCCGATCTCCAGACTCATCTCGGGCCCGACCAAAGAACCAGCGCAACCGCAGCCATTCTCGATGATAACCCATTCACCGAAGAAATTGATGGTATCAACAACCCTCATTACCTCGGCGCATGGCGCACCGACGGACTTCGATTCGGTGGTCCAAATTCCGGGATCATTTATCGTGATGGTGATTCACTCACCGATCGCCGCATTGATAATAACACGGAAGCATTTAGCCAACGGGTCAAATGGCTCGTTAGTGGTGATGTCAATGGCACCCGCGACGCGCTTGGCGGCCAAGAGGGGCAAGACTTTGTAACCTTAGTTCGCGATCTGAATACAACCAACAGCCCTGCCGACGTGCGTGTGCCTCTGGTGCCAATCATGGAAACCGATTCAGATGGAACCCAATCGTCCAGCGGCAGCGTGGGCTATTGGATTGGTGATGAAGGCCTCAAGGCGAAGCTGAACCTTACTAGCAACAGCCTTAACGAATCACCCACACTTTCAGATCCAACCAATGGGGGTTATACGAGACTTCTCGTCCCTTCAGAAAGCGTTCTCACCGACTATTGGGCTGATCAAGATAGCCTATCGCAACAGGACTCTGAGAAAATCATCAGCAGTGACGCAAAAGACATCGCTCTTGGCCAAGTGGAACCTTCCATTATTGGAGGCGGCTTTCACGATGTGACCACTCATTCATACTCCCTTCTCACTAACCTACGTGATGGTGGTCTGCAACAGGACATGACCGCCTACTTGAAAAGCGGAGGAAGTCTTCCTGCTCTAGGACCGCGACCAAGAATTGATGACTCCCTGCCAATTATCACGACACCTGACTCACGCAACACCGTTTCCCCACGCTGGAGAGCTTTCCGCGACTGGTATCAACTTTCCGATCAAGTTTCGGGTCCACTCGGCAACCGTGAGATGGCAGTGAGGATTCCTTTCTTGAGTAACGGAGAGCGTCCTCGTCTACACGGCGTTCGCCGGGCACAGATCACTCCCGTAATGACTGAAGCTATGGCCTATCTCCGACATACTTTTGATGGCCGCCGTCCAGTGACCCTGGTCTATCCGCGCGTGGTTCTGTGGAATCCTTACAACGTTAAGCTCCGTCAAAAAGGATACTTCGTCTACTTCCACTTCGACAAAAACATTGTGATGAATATCCGCTATCGTAACAATGCTAACGAGGAAGTGGATCGCACAGCGAACCTCAATTACAACTTCAACTACAATAACGACCGCCGAATCGCTTTCTACATCGAGCCCACCGAACTAGAACCCGGAGAAGCCCTTGTCTTCACCACTGCGCCAAGAGGCACAATGCTCTATGATAAAGCCGTGCCATTCTCCATCGGAAATAATATCCGCCAAAACATTCTAAGCGCCAGCTCTGATCCGGTCGACCGCTTCTGCTTCGCTATGGACATGAATCTCAGCGGCCCAGGCGGCGGGTGGGGAGCCTCACTTCCTAGTGATGCCCGTCTTAACACACTCGAATACAGCTACCCTCAGGAAATCTGGTGGCATGGCAGCAACGAATCACAGAGCATCGCGCTCTACGCCGACAATAGCGGCGGTTCCGTCGGTCTTGGTGATCTACCATCAACCGGCTACCCAGAAATAAGCGCCATCCGCTTTGACAATTTCAGTCGTGGCAACAACGGCCGATGGGGCCCAGTTTATACGCCCGCTCCACAAATCACTCAGATGTCCGACGCAGTTCTGGCCAACCCTGAAACACTCGTTCACTTGGGGGGCAGACTTCGCTGGATGCTTGAGGACTTTTCAAACCGTGCTTTCGGCGATGCTTTGGACGAACCCTGGTTCAGTGCACCCATCGCCTTTGGTAATGCACGGTCCCCAAACCACTTCCGCTGGTTGCGTGACAACATGATGGGTCAACGTTACGAAGGTGTAGCCACAGGGACCGGCGGCCCACGCTCTCACCTCTACAGCTACGGCATGGTTGCTCAGACTCGCCAGGCTCCCGATTGGCTCGACCCGCAAGTCATGCCATGGCTTGGACCAAATGGCAGGTATCGCACTGCGGTGTTTCAGTCAGCTGACTCTGCCAACGCATACAGCACTTATCCGCTCTTTGAAATTCCCGACAAAGATCTCGGTATTTTCTCAATTGCCTCTTTGACCCATGCGCAAACTTCCCGCTACTGGTGGCATCCAACATACCCCATCGGTAACTCTCTCGCGCCGCTAAACCTGCCGCTTAATCGCACAGCTCTCAGTGCCGCCGAAGAATCCAGCGAAGCACAGAGGACGCTCTCTACCTTGATTGCACCAAACAATGATTACATCCCTCAACTGTCTGAATCTGGCGGTGACGTCATGACCACTGACCTGTCTTTCGAGCTGAATTTCGAGCTCTATGATCGCTTTTTCTTATCCAACCTCCCCTACAGCAGCAATGGCTGGTCTGGTGATCAATGGCCGGATGGTCAGCCTTTGCCGAATCCCCGACTCGTGTTCAACCACTTCAAAGGCGATAGCAACAACCGTTCCGAAGTCGAAGATTTCCAGCGCGCTTCGAGCAATCTTTTGATCGATGGCGGATTCAATATCAACTCAGTCAGCGTTCCAGCTTGGACGGCACTGCTGAAATCCTTCAGAAACCTAGATATGCCTACCCGACGGGGGAGCAGCTATGAAAACTCGTATGTTTTCAGCCGATTACTCGTTCCAGAAAATGGAGGCCCTGGAAACGCAGACCGCCTTTTCAACAATGCCTTCCAAGAAGATGAACTGTGGAACGGCTTCCGAGCTCTGACCGATGAGCAAGTTGAAGACCTTGCTGAAAACATCGTGCGTGAGACCAAGCGCCGCGGTCCTTACCTGTCCATGGCTGACTTTGTTAACCGCCGCTTGGACGATGACCGCCGTAATACCGCCCAGGCACGCGTCGGAGCACTTCAGGCCGCTATCGACAACAGCGCTATTAACGTTCGCCTCGATGGCCGGAATAACCTCGACTACAACCTGCCCGACTCCCGATCAGCTGACCGTCGCTACACATACGGCGCCGAATACTGGGGAGGACCTACTCGGACTCCAGAAGAACAAACTTTTGCTAGCTATGATGTGAAAGACAACCGCTCAGCAACCCGCTCCGAGGCCGCTGGTGCTCCTGGTTATCTGATGGCCTCCGACATCCTACAACAAATTGGCTCCGTTCTCAGCGGCCGCTCGGATACCTTCACTATCCGTGCCTACGGCGACGCAAGAGACGCCAATGGAAACGTGATCAGTCGGGCCTACTGCGAAGCCGTTGTGCAACGCACCCACGAACCGATCAACCCAGACCCTACAACCGATAATATCGATCCAATGCCCATCAATAATGCGGACGATATCGATTACGGACGTCGCTTTAAGGTCATTTCTTTCCGTTGGCTTCCAAACGAGAACATCTAATCTCACCAAATGATGATTAATTTTAGAAAGTCTGCTCTCGTTACAGTGGGTTCTTGGTTCGCTGTTGCATCTCTCTTTGGCCAAGGGGAAACACCTCCGGCTGACAATATTCCAGAGGAGCCCCAACAGGAGGTTCGTATCGTAAAATTGATGCTTGCCCCGGTTGGCCCCATCAAACTAGCTAAGTTTGGGGCAGTAAAGCAACGCAGGTCCAAGGTAACCAAACAAGAGCCCACTACTGCACAAGCCGATGGTCAAGCAGAGGAGCAACCTGAAGATCAAGAGCAAGCCCCGCCCGATAGTAATGAGGCCGCAGGTGGGAACACCGCCTTCGGCGTCTTGGAAACACCCAAGGACGAACGCCCGCCGAGTGAATTTTGGATTCGGGTTTCCAAAGACGATTTTAAACGCGTTTCTTGTTCACTCAATTCGATTTCTCAGGGATTGGAAGTCCCCCTCCCCAGCGAGGAACTAGTTCTTTATGAGAGAGAAATTGATCCTGAAAGTGGGAAGCCGAAGTATTCCGAATATCATAGTCTAAAGATCCCACCGGGTAACCGCTCGATTCTCATTACGATTGCAAAACCTTTTAAAACGCGGAAATGGACGAAGCCCATCATCTCAGCACACGATTTGACTGCCGCCAAGGCTGGTAGTATCACCGTGATCAATACCAGTGCTGAGCAGAAGATTGGCTGCAAGATCGGCGATAAACAGGCCTTACTACCACTGGAGCGCGGTCGATTGACCTATCTGCCGGACGACGGTAAGCCTGTCGCCAAAGTCAGCCTCTACAGCCCTAATGGCATGAAAGATGAGAGCACCAAAGAACCACTGCCATTTATGGACGGTTTTTTCCCTTTGAAGAAGCGATCGAAAACACTGTTCCTCGTCTACACGGTTAGCAATTTTGAGTCCAAAAAGGGAGCGAAATACGTGAGGGCTACGATTGATTTGTAGCATCAAAGCAACTCCTAGCTTTGATCGTAGATCAGAGAGCTTCAGGCTTAGCTAATCCCTTCAAGGAGCAATCCGAAGGTCGAGGCCTGAAAGCCCCACTCAGGCTTGCTGTCCCCTCGGCTATAATTCGGTCACAGTGTTTGCCCTCCTCCGACGGGGATTCTTTTCAGACACGGAACGCGATGCGAATGTGCCGCATGACGACCATCAACTTACAATGAAGCTCCTAGCAAGACTCATTGAATCGCCAGTCGCGAGGAATTTGAGCTTGGTAATTTTCGTTTAATCACAACTCTAGCTGCAAATTCTTCAATGGAAGCCTCTGGCTAGGGGGCTTCAGGTGTGAAATTATCTTGGGTAGTCCAATTTTGGCCATATCCACGTTTTGAAAATATCAATCTCATCTCTACTCGCCTATTCCGCTCTTTGCACAACGCTTTTTGGAGCAGCTGAGCCCACTGGGGGAAGCGCCGTTCCAGGGGGGCCCTCGACTATTGGACTTCACTGGCAAGACAACAGTGAAGACGAGGATGGCTTCGAAGTTGAGCGCAGCTCTGACGGTGGGACCTCTTGGCTTCCCGTCGGAACCGTAGACAAAAATATCACTTTCCTATACGACCGTGGCTTGGACGAAGAGTCCACCCACTCCTATCGAGTTCGCTCCACATCGACCTCTGGCCCATCGGCCTGGCACAGCTTGGGTTCCGCCACGACGACGATCCGGATGAATATCATTTTCTTCCTAGCAGACGACATGGGCTATAAAGATATCGTCGGGCTTCGGGATCCTGAAATTGACGGTCCGACCCTCCATGAGACCCCAGCTCTGGACGAGCTAATTTCCCAGTCCACCAATTTCACCAATGCCTATTGCTCGGGGCCACGATGCGTGGTCGCTCGCCGGACGATCCTGACTGGCAAATACGACTGGCGCCCTGAGGCCATCCCAAACAATGACTATTATGTTGATGTAGCCGGCCAACCCAAGGGCGGCGGAATCTACGCAGGTGGGACCACTGTAGCCGGATCAGAGCTAGGAGCCGGCGAAGCAATCCCTGATAACATGACTTTCGGGGAGGCGGTCAAAAATGGAAACTTCCGCACCTGCTTCATCGGCAAGTATCACCTAGGCGAATCGCCTGGAGATTTGAGCACTCCTGTCGGTTATGCATTTGGCGATCAGCCCCCTCGTGGCCCGGACGCCCAAGGCTTCGACGTTAGCATTGCCGCCGGCCACGCTGGAGCACCTCCAGCTTCCTACTTCGCTCTGGAGAATCTCAACCAAGGGGCAAATGGTGCCTATACCTTTGAGTTACCCAATATCGACGACACCAGTTTCATGGTGAATCCGGCCCCTCCTGCGGCAGGCGACTACCTCACTGACCGAATGACCGACAAGGCGGTCGGATTCATGGCTGATACGGTAAGCCGTAATAGCGATCGAATTGCAAATCCACAAAACGGCGACTCGGCTGAACCGTTCTTTCTCACATTGGCTCACTACGCTGTTCACACCCCGGCCGAGGCCAAGAACAACGCCAACAGCCGTGGAGGTAAAGGATACGAATACTACCAAGCCAAGAAGGATGCCATGGCCTCGGATTTCGATAACCACCCTGGTGGTGGCGATGCCTTGGAAAGCGACTACTCCGTCAAAAACCGCCTGACTCAAGACAACCCTGTCTACGCTGCGATGATGCAGTCTTATGACGACAGTATGTTTGAGCTGCGCAGCTACCTCGCCACGACTCCGGACCCCCGCTACCCTGGTAAGATGCTGTCCGAAACCACCGTCATCGTCGTATCCTCAGACCACGGCGGAAAATCGACGACTCCACTAGATGACAACAAGGACGTGGAAGCGGCAAACGGCAGTGACACAGTCAATCCGGATGCCACTTACATTGCCAATCAGAACGCCTACCGTTCAGGCACCCCCAATACCTATAGTTCTTATCCAACAAGCAACTACCCCTATCGCTTTGGGAAGACATGGGTCTACGAGGGCGGGCTTAAAGTTCCTCTCTTTGTTCATATCCCAGGGGTGACCAACGGTAGCCACAGCGACAGCTTTTTCCACCACGCCGACCTGTTCGCTACCTTCTGTGACCTAGCCGGCGCACCTCAACAAGAGAACGAGGCTACCGATTCAATCAGCGAGGTTCTAGCCGTTTCAGCACCCGAAGCGGATGTCCGAAAAGAGAGCTTTCACTTCTTCACCAATGCCAACCAAGGCACCGGCAACCCCGCCATTGGAGCTTACCGCAAAGACGATTATAAGTTGCTGTATTTCATCGTTCAGCGTCGCTTCGAGCTCTACAACTTGGCGGCTGATATCTCAGAGAGAAATGATCTGTCGGAAAGTCGCCCAGATTTGGTCGAAGAGATGTTTCATGAGCTCTATCAACAGGTGATTGCCACAGGCACCAGTATGCCGAAACCAGGCTCAAACAGTTGGACTTCGGAACAGACAATTTTGACCACGAATGGAGTGGTTCCGGTGCTACCTGACCTTCCGGACGACTCGCCATCGAACCTTTCAGTGACTGCCATTTCAGACACAGCCGTTGAGTTGACCTGGACCGTCAATGCCACCAACGCGACGCACTCAGTGATCTATCGCCGTGGTCCTGATGATTCAAACTATACCGAGTATGATTTTGTTCCAGTAGGTCAAACCTCATTCATTGATCAGAACCTTCAAGCCGGAGAAGTCTATCGTTACCGGGTTGAATCCGAAAACCTCGCCGGGTGGGCCCCCTCCAATACTGGAAATCAAACCATCAACCTTAGCAATATTCCAAGTGGTTTACCCGCCTACCTCGGGCTTTCGGCCGTCGATGATACGATCACTCTGGTCCCAGGCGAGCTCCGCACCTTTAATCCACTACTCAATGATGAGGGTGAAGGTGAACTTGTCATTACTCAGGTTTCTTCTCCTACCAGCGGGACGGCTAGCACCGATGGAAAGTTTATCAGCTACCAGGCTGAAGTTGGCTTCGACGGCAGTGTCTCGATGACTTACACCGTTGAGCAGCGCATTAATGGAACTGCGGTCGGCACTTCAACGGGTAATATCAATTTGGTCCTGCCAATTGTTGACACCACTAACAACGAGGTCGAGTTCTGGGACTTCAACGACCAAGCAGGAATTCAACTTGAAGCCACCTCAAGCACTAGTGGCACTCAGTTTACAGGAACCACCAGCCCCAAGGTTGCAACGGATGGAAGTGGATCACTGTTCCTCCAACAAGACACCACTGACCACTTCCGAACCACGGACCAAATCGCTGGAGGTCCTTACAATTCTGGAAAATTCGTTCTCGAGTATCGGATCGCTAGTCTGGATCTGACTAATAGTAGCAACGGTGCCAACTTCGGATTTTCCCTGCGGGATGACACCACAAGCACCGACTTTGGCAACGTGCGCGTTCGAAGGACAGGTTCGGACATCGTTCTTGAAATTCGCACTTCATCCAATAACCAGCTCTATTCCTTTGGCAACAACACCATATCGGATGTCGTTATCAAGGCGACCTTGGACCTAGATAATCAAGTATGGACCAGTGTTCTGAGTATTGCCGGTGGCCCGGAAATCACCCTCCCCGATGTCCCAAGCGATACCGGGGCGATTGAACTTAACTCTCTAAGATTTCAAGGTAATCAGGACAGCTCGCGTTGGGCAGCAGCTGATTTTGCGAAAATAGACTATCTAAGTGTCGATCAAGTTGCTTCTGAAACGAGCATTTTCGATTCATGGTCCACCACTTTCCCTTGGCATGGCATAATAGAAAAGGGCGCCGGAGAGGACCCCGATAAAGATGGTATCGTCAACCTACTGGAGTTTGCTTTTGGAACTTCACCGACTTCGCCCAATGTCTTCCCCATCAACATTGTCACATTGGCGGATGGGAGCTCAAAAGTTCTGCTAACGCCCTTGCGCAGCACAAGCTCGCTTAGCTACCAAATTCAATTTAGCAATGACCTAGCGTTATGGGATCAGTTTCCAGCGGTAAGTATCGATACCCCCGCAGGCCAAGCGGTGGAAGCACCTCTTCCTGCTGGTGATAAAGTCTTTTCCCGAGTCCGAGTCACACAAGGCAGCCTATCAGACTAACCACTAACCAGCCTCTAATAATGAAAAAAATTATCGTCGTCCTAGTCTCAGTATTTTCGCTTTTCACGACATCCTCAGCGAAGGATATCGTAGAAAACGGTTCATTCAAAAAAGAGCTGAAGAATTGGGAGCTAGGAGTTACCAAGAAATACGGACAAGAATTGAAGCCCACCTTCTCCCGTGATGGCATTGAATTTGTCGGCATCGATGGTCCAAGTCCGAAATACGTAACTCTAAGCCAATACATCGATCTAAAAAAAGGTGAGACCTACAAACTGACGTTCTCCGCAAAGGCCAACGACGGAGTAGATGGCAAGGCGACCGTTCAAGTGGGCCGACCCGGCTTCGCACGCCCTAAGCAGAATAAGGAAGCTTATGACCACCTTAAATCCCAAAAAATCAAGCTTGGTAGCGAGTGGAAAACCTACGAATTCACCTTCACCACTATTTACAAAACAGACAACAAAGATGCGACTGATGAAGACTTTAAGGCTTCTGTTGCCAAGAAGGAATGGCTCGCGTTGAAGACTGATCCAGGCAAGGCCCCCACCCAAGTTTGTTTCAATCTAGGGGCTCTTCAGGGAGACTTTTCCCTGAAAGAAGTTCAAATTAGCGTGGTAAAGAAGTGAAAAATCTGAGATGAATAGAGAATGAGGCGTCTATTTCTAAGGCTTGTTATCGGATCTGCTTTTTGCGCACTAGTGCAAGCAGCTCCCAACTTACTTACGAACGGTGATTTTTCCGGCGAGAAAATTGCCCCTTGGAGGCTCTTCTCAATCAATGACAAGCCCAAGCCTGAGCATCTCATTAAAGAGGGAGTTCTAAAGATTTCCACTCCAAAGACGGGTGCTCCAGCAGACCGTCAATTGGTTCAGAGCATTAAACTTGAGACTGGTAAACGTTACCGGGTCAAGTTTACCGCTAAGGGGCGGCTCTTAGGAAAAAAGACAATCCGTCTGGTAGCGGTTCGATCAGTCAATCCTAGCAAACCTCATTACGGACTGTATCGTAAAATTGAACTTACAACCGAGTGGCAGGAACTTAGCTACGAATTCACTGCTCGAGAAATTGATCCCGATGATCCACCGATGCTCAAACTACTGATCGGCGAAGTCTTTGGACACGTTTCTTTGAAGGCCTTTGAGATGACGGAGATTAAGTAGGAAGCGGGACCACCGGAAATTCGGCTCGAGTCAAGGTCTCGGCGAAGTGACTTCTATTCGATCATCCTACGCTTCACACCTCATGCTGGCAGGAGATTTTCTTGCCTACTAAAAAGGCCACTCCCCATCTCGGGAAGTGGCCTTCTTGGATAGTTAACGAACGCTTCCGTTCGGTGAGCTGATCCTCACATTTCCAGCATCAAACGTGCTGGATTTTCGAGAAGGTCCTTGATTCGAATAAGGAATGTCACGGCCTCTTTACCATCAACCAAGCGGTGATCGTAGCTAAGTGCGAGATACATCATCGGACGAATCTCGACTTTACCATTCACTGCGACCGGGCGCTGCTGGATGGTGTGCATGCCGAGGATGCCTGATTGTGGTGGGTTGAGGATCGGCGTGCTCAATAGTGAGCCATAGACACCGCCATTGGAGATGGTGAAGACACCACCTTGAAGATCTTCGATCTGAATTTGACCATTGCGGGCTTTCTCAGCGTATCCAAGGATATCCTGTTCGATCTCAGCAAAGCCTTTCTCGTCGCAATCACGAAGAACTGGAACGACCAAACCTTTCTCGGTTCCAACAGCGACGCCGATGTCGTAGAAGTGGTTTTCGACAACTTCGTTGCCGTCAATCATTCCGTTGATCTGAGGAACGTCTTTGAGCGCCTGGGCGACTGCTTTGACAAAGAAGGACATGAAACCAAGTTTGCAGCCATGCTTCTTGATGAAGTCTTCTTGAACTCCTTTGCGCAGTGCCATGACCTCAGTCATGTCCACCTCGTTGAAGGTCGTCAGGATAGCGGCAGTCTTCTGGGCATTAACCAAGTGCTGGGCGATCTTGCGACGCAGCATGCTCATCTTACGGCGTGTCGTGCGGCCCTCGGAGCGAGGAGCACCAGCGCCCTCGGCTTTGGCAGAACCAGATGCGGCGAGATTTGGCGTGACCGCCTTCTTGGGGACTGGGGTGTCCTTCGGAGGAGCGGCTGAAGCGGCAGGCTTCTCGTGAGACTCCTTCACCTCTAGTGACGAATCAGTCTTAGGAGCGGGAGTAGAATCAGAAGATCCTTTTGCCCCCACATGGATACGCCCGATAAGGGCACCGATATCCACTTCCTCACCCTCGGACACCAGTATTTCGAGGCGTCCTTCAGCTTCAGATTCAACTTCGTTTGTAACCTTGTCAGTTTCCAAGGAAACCAGAACTTCGCCGACAGCAACGATGTCGCCATCCGCTCGGTTCCAAGCACCAATGCTGGCACTGTTGATGGATTCACCAGCGGCAGGGACCGTGATATCAACCACTTCGCCCGTTCCTTCTGAATCTTCACCGCTAGAGGGAGAACTTTCCGCAACTGCTGCAGGCGCGGATCCGGCGGCAGGACTGCCCTCGCCTTCTTCGATGTGAGCGATGACTGCGCCAATTTCGACCTCTTCGCCTTCTTCGACGAGAATCTTAAGGACGCCAGCCTCCTCCGCTTCCAACTCGTTAGAAACCTTGTCGGTCTCAATCGTAGCAAGAACGTCGCCTTTGGCTACGCTTTCGCCGTCTTGCTTATGCCAAGCTCCGATGCTGGCCGAGTTGATCGATTCCCCTGCTGCGGGGATTTTAACTTCGATAGACATGATGGTGGTGGGAAATGATTAAACAGTAAATGCGTCGTTGAGCAGTTTGGCCTGCCCGATCTTATGTTGAGCCTTTGAGCCGGTGGCGGGACTTGAAGCCGCACTTCGTCCGGCGTAGCGGACTTTCTGCCCAACTGATTCTTCAAGCTGTGCCCAAATGTAGGACCAGGCGCCCATGTTGAGTGGCTCTTCCTGACACCAGACGTAGGTCTCAGCATTCGGATAGGAAGCAACGATCTCTTTCACACGTTCGGCGTGGAAAGGATAAAGCTGCTCGACCCGAACCACTGCGGTGTCGGTAATGGCCTCCTCTTTCTGATGAGCAATCAGGTCGTAATAGACCTTGCCGGTGCAGAAGACCACACGCTTGATCTTCTTCGCATTCTTCAGAGCCTTGTCGTCCTGAATGACTTCTTGGAAAGCGGTGCCTTCAAGGAAATCCTCTACCGTTGAAACCGCTTCAGGGCGAGTCAGCAGGCTCTTGGGCGTCATGATGATCAGCGGCTTGCGATAAGGCTGTTTCTTTTGACGGCGAAGGGCGTGGAAGTATTGAGCGGGTGTTGTGAAGTTGCCGACGATCATGTTGTCCTCAGCACAGAGCTGGAGGAAGCGTTCCAGACGGGCGCTGGAGTGTTCCGGCCCCATGCCCTCGTATCCGTGAGGTAGTAGCATGACGAGAGAAGATGGCGTTTGCCACTTGGACTCTGCAGAGGAAAGGAACTGATCAATAATCACTTGGGCACCGTTGGCAAAGTCGCCGAACTGAGCTTCCCACATGGTCAACATGTTAGGAACACCCAAGGAGTAACCGTAATCAAACCCGAGAACAGCGGCCTCGGAGAGGAGCGAGTTGTAAACGCAGAACTTGCCTTGATCCTCCTTGATGTGCTCGAGGGGAATGTAGCGCTCGCGAGTTTCAGCATCGTAGAAGACCGCATGACGATGCGAGAAAGTTCCGCGACGACAGTCCTGACCGGAAAGTCGAACGGGATGCCCTTCGTGGACCAGTGCGCCCCAAGCAAGGGACTCAGCAAATGCCCAGTCAAATCCTTCACCGGATTTCAACGCCTCGATGCGACGTGGAACGAAGCGTTTGGCAAGAGTCGGATGAAGGTTGAAACCTGAAGGAATCGTCGTAAGAACTGATCCGATGTGCTCAAGAAGGTCTTTTTCGATTCCCGTCTTGATCGGATCGAAGTGGAAAGTCTCTTGAGCTTCAGCGGTTGAACCAGAGAAGACGGTCTTATCACCCTTCTCTTCTGCCTCGCGCATCTTCTCGTAGTCGCTCTCCATTTGCTCCCAGATCTTGTCTTGGATCGCATCCGCGCCTTTCTGATCAAGTGTGCCCTCGGAAACGAGGACCTTCTTGTAAAGCTGGCCGATGGGATCGCGCTTGGCGAGTGATCCGTAGATGTGTGGCTGAGTGAATGCTGCCTGATCTGTTTCGTTGTGACCTTGACGACGGTAACAATACATGTCGATGACGACGTCACGGCCGAAGCGCTGACGGAAGTCGAGGGCAAACTCAGCCGCCCAGAGAAGCTCTTGGGGTTTCTCACCATTAACGTGCAGGATCGGGGCCTCGATCATTTTTGCCACGTCCGTTGCGTAGGCCGATGAGCGGGCATCCGCTGGCATTGTGGTGAAACCGATCTGGTTGTTGACGATCAGGTGAATCGTGCCGCCAGTGCGGTAACCTGGGAGCTGGGAAAGGTTGAGAACCTCAGCCACGGAACCTTGACCTGCAAAAGCAGCGTCACCGTGAATCAAGAGAGGCAGGACGCGCTTGCGATCCGTATCATCACCAATTAAGCGCTGGCGTGCGCGGGCCTTCCCCTCGACAACGGCATTCACTGCCTCCAAGTGGGAAGGGTTGGCAGCCAGGCTCAGGCGGACTTTTTTACCCTTAACTTCACGAACCTTTTCGTAGCCAAGGTGGTATTTGACGTCACCATCACCAGCAACGAGGTCTGGCACGTAGTTAGGCGTGAATTCGTAGAGGATGGTCTTCATTGATTTGCGAAGGAAATTCGCAAGGACATTGAGACGGCCACGGTGGGCCATGCCCAGTTCCATTTCTTCGATGCCAGAATCGGCAGAACCTTCCAGGATTCGGTTGAGAAGAACCATGAGGCCCTCGCCGCCTTCGAGAGAGAAGCGTTTCTCACCGAGGAACTTCTTGCCGAGGAATGATTCAAAAAGCTCTGCTTCGAGCAGCCATTCAAGGGCGCGAACCTTGTCTTCATCCGGATAGCTTGCAGGGCCGCCACGGGCCTCAATGCGATGGCGGATCCAAGAGCGCACTTCAGGATTGTGAATGTGCATCAATTCGAAGCCGGTGAAGCCGCAGTAGGTCGCCTTCA
>CAXIBU010000043.1:0-16551 GCA_964021555.1 uncultured Verrucomicrobiales bacterium
GGCGGTAATATTCCGCCATGAGTGGTGTCGGGACACGCCCCTCAGCCGAGCGGCAACGGGTCAGTGGGGCCATAATGATACGGTTTTTCAGTTCGAAGGCACCGAGACGAATGGGATCGTGGAGAGATGGCATGTGGCAATTAGTTTTATTTATGATGATTTAGAATCCTTGGCGAATCGTCTGACCATGAGGTAGAAAAGGGGAGCGAAGAACACGCCGAAGAGAGTGACGGCGATCATGCCGAAGAAGACGACCGTGCCGAGAGCTTGGCGCATTTCGGCACCGGGTCCGCTGGCGATGACCAGAGGAATGACCCCGAGGATAAAGGCGAAGCTGGTCATCACGATTGGGCGCAACCTCAGCTTGGCGGCCTCAAGCGCGGCCTCGAAGCGAGTTTGGCCTTCATCTTCTAATTGTTTAGCGAATTCGACGATGAGGATCGCATTTTTACTTGCGAGAGCGATCAGAACGACTAGTCCGATCTGGGTGAGGATGTTGTTATCCATTCCGCGCAGGTGCACTCCCCAGATCGCGCCGGCTAGGCACAGTGGGACGGTCAAGATCACAGCCAGGGGTAGGCCCCAGCTCTCATATTGAGCGGTCAGAAGAAGGAAGACGAACAGGATGGCGAGACCAAAGACGGCGATGGCCGGGGTGGTCGGTTTGGTTTCTTGGTAGGCAAGCTCGGTCCATTCAAATGAAATGCCCGGAGGCAGGGTCTTGGCGGCGAGCTGTTCCATCTTGGCGAGCGCTTGTCCCGTGGCGACTCCCGGTTTCGGAGTGCCCAGTAGGTCGGCGGTTGAGTAGAGGTTATGTCTAACGACTCGGTCGGGGCCGGTCTGGTTTTTCAGTTCCATGAACGAACCGAAGGGGACCATCTCGCCGCGGGAGTTGCGCACTTTCAGGAGCTCAATGTCTTGGGCGGAATCGCGGAATTCGGAGTCGGCCTGAGCCGTTACCCGAAATGTTCGCCCGTAGAGGTTAAGCTCATTGACGAAGCTGGAGCCCAGTTGAGTTTCCAAGGTGGCGAAGACTTCTCCGAGATCGAGGTCTAACATCTGAGCGCGCTCGCGATCAATGTCAGCAAACAGCTGTGGGGATGAGGAGGTGAAGGGAGTGAAGGCCTGAGCAATCTCAGGCTCTTCCATGGCAGCGAAGGCCAGCCCCCAGGTCGCTTGTTCCAGGGCGGCATACCCGAGCCCGGCGCGGTCTTGAATTTCCATTTTGAAACCACCTCCATTGCCGAGTCCCCGCACGGTTGGCGGCGGGATGACGAAGGCGAGGGCATCCTGCTTCATGGCTGCGGCTTGCAGGCGCTCTCGGATGGCATCGGCGCTGAGTTCAGCGGTTTTTCGGTCGACGAATTCATCGAAGACTGGAAAGAGAACGATGGCATTCGGTGCATTTGAGAAAGTCGCACCGTTGAATCCGGAGAAGCCCACGATGCTCTTCACACCATCGACCTCACGAATGTCTTTAAGCAGCGCACGTGTCACTTCGTCGGTCTTCTTTAAGGACGTTCCGGTGGGCAATTGAACGGCAACAATGGCGTAGCCCTGGTCTTGAGCGGGGATGAATCCGCTGGGAACTTGGCGGAAGCCAAAGTAGGCCAGCGCCATCAAGCCCGCATAGATAAGCAGCATGACAATGCCCAAGCGCAGCGCTCGCCCGACAAGGTAGCCATAGGCATTGGTGACCCGGTCAAAGACCCAGTTGAAGCCGCGGAAAAACCAACCCAAAAGCTTGTTGATCAGACGGGTAAGCAGGTCCTTCTTCGCCTCGGGGCCGCGCAGGAGAAGAACGCCGAGTGCCGGCGAAAGCGTCAGCGAGACCAAGGTCGAGATCACTGTTGAGGTGGCAATGGTAATCGCGAACTGACGGTAGAACTGGCCCGTAATCCCACCCAGAAAGGCGGTCGGGACAAATACGGCGAGGAGCACCAGTGAGGTCGCAACCAGTGCGCCTGAGACCTCGGCCATCGCTTCTTTGGTCGCTTCCAATGGAGATCGGCCTTTTTCCAAATTCCGGCTGATATTCTCCACCACCACAATCGCATCATCCACGACGATCCCGATGGCTAGGACCAGTCCGAAGAGAGTGAGGTTGTTGATGGAATAGCCCAGTCCTTGCATCACGGCAAAGGTGCCGATGAGGGAGACGGGGATCGCCAGGACAGGAATCAGGGCGGCACGCCATGACTGCAGGAACAAGATCATCACAAACACCACTAGCAGCACGGCCTCGAAGAGGGTTTCCAGCACCGCGTCGATGGATCGATCGATGAAGGTCGTCGGGTCGTAGACAATTTTATATTCGAGCCCGTCGGGGAAATCCTTGGCGAGTTCGTCCATGGCGCTGCGAATTTCTTCGGCAGTCTCCAGTGCATTCGAGCCTGGACGCTGGAAAATCGGCATCGCTAGGGTGCGTGTCTCGTTAAGGTAGGCATTGACATTGTAATCGAGCGCTCCGAGCTCGATTCGAGCGATGTCGCTCAAGTGGACCACTCGGCCAGCATCTTTTTTAACGATGATTTTTTCAAATTCCCCTGGCTCGGACAGGCGGCCGGTCGTTGTTACGTTCAGCTGGAAGGGGACTTCTTTGGGGAGAGGCTCTTGGCCAATGACACCGGCGGCGACTTGCAAATTTTGCTGTCTCAAAGAGGCAAGGACGTCGCTGGAGGTGAGCCGGTAAAAGTCCATCCGTTCGGGGTCGAGCCACACGCGCATGGAGTATTCGCGACCGCCGAAAAGTCGCACATCGCCGACGCCATCGATGCGCCGCAAGCGCTCCCGAACCTGCAATAGCGCGTAGTTCGAAACATATAACATGTCGAAGGTCTCATCCGGTGAGAGCATTTGCACGACCATCATCAGATCGGGCGAAGACTTTTGCACCGTTACTCCAATCCGTCGCGATTGCTCGGGTAGGCGACTTTCCGCGATGGCGACGCGATTTTGCACCAGCACCTGGGCCTCATCGAGGTCGGTGCCGAGCTCGAAGGTGACGGTCAATTGGTAAACACCGTCCGCCGTGCTCTGGGAGTTCATGTAGAGCATTCCTTCGACGCCGTTGACCTCCTGCTCGATGGGCGCAGCCAAGGTCTTGGCGAGGACGTCGGGATTGGCACCGGGGAGGGCAGCGCGCACGACGACTGTCGGGGGAGCGACTTCGGGAAACTGGGCCACCGGCAAGTTGCGGTAGGCGAGCAGGCCGACGAAGACAATGATGAGCGAGAGAACCGTCGCGAAACGCGGACGCTCGATGAAGAAGAAGGCGAAGTTTTTCATGGCAATGGCCGTGGAATGGGGAGCCGCGGGAACGGCTTAGCCCTGAGGAGCAGCGGGCGCAGAAGGATCAATTGGCTGGATCGGGGTGCCGGGTCGTAAGAACTGGATGCGGCCAACCGCAATCTTGTCATCAGCATCGAGCCCCGAGAGAATGACCCGTTTGGAACCCTGAAGTGGGCCGACTTTGACGAAGGTTTTCTGGACGGTGTTATCGTCCTGCAGCACCCAGGCGAAGCGCTTGTCCTGATCGAATCCGAGACTGGCATCATCGACTAGCATCAGCTCGCTCTCGGTGCCGATGGGAATCTGGACACGGGCGAAAAGGCCGGGTGTCAGAAACTTGTTTTCGTTGGCGACGCGTGCCCTGAGGCGCATGGTGGCCGTCGAAGTATCAAGCTCGTTTTCGGCAAAGTCGACGGTCCCTTCAAATTCGAATTTGTCCGAATCAGAGACTGCGATCTTCACCGTTGGGCGCTTGTCGCCATCGCGTCCGCTGGTTTTATTCTGGAAATAGAGCCGGGTAAATTCGAGCACCTGCCTTTCATCAACTTCAAAAAAGCAATCGATCGGGTGATGCGGAACGATGGTGGTCAGGACCTCTGCTGCGGCATTTCCACCGGTGATAAAGTTGCCGGGTGTGACACGGAACCGGCCCGCTATCCCAGAAATGGGAGCGGTGATGTCGGCAAATTCACGCTTTAAGCGAGCGGTTTCGACACCGGCCTCAGCGGCGGCGAGGTCTGCCTTGGCTTGATCAAGTTCAGCTTGGCGAATTTCCAGCTCTTCCCGCGAGATCGCATTCTTCTCTACCAACGACTTGGCGCGAGTGAGGTTGCCCTCGGCGAGTCGGATCGCTGCATTGATTTGGGTGAGTTTCGCTTCGGCGTTGGTGAGGGCGGTATCGAAAAGTCGGGGATCGATGCTGAACATGGGATCGCCTTGCTTGATCTCTTGCCCTTCCTGGAAGTGGATTTTGTCAATGTAGCCCGAGACGCGGGAGCGAAGATCGACCCGCTCGACTGCGGCGAAACGTCCGGTGTAGGTTTTGGTCAGCTTGACCTGGCGCATTTCGGGTGATGCAACGGGGACAGGCATCGGGCCGGCGGCGGAGGCGTCATTTGGCTTGTCAGAGTCACTGCAGGCACTCAGGGCAAATGCAAAAGGGACTAAGAGAAAGGCTAGTTTGGCTTTCATGATTAGGCTGAGGTGGAGCGAGGCTTATGCGGGAAGTAGGATTTGACTGAGAATGTGGTCGCGCGCCTCGACCAGGGGTGCGATTGACTTGAGGATAATGGCTTGCTGAACCGAGCCAGTCCAAAGGGCGCCGATCAAGAGGGCGGTCTCTCGAGGCTTGAGCGAAGGGGCAAGCTCGCCTTTTTTGATCCCGAGGCTGAGCGCTTCGGCAATGACTCTGTTCCAATTCTCAAGGCCCTCGGCGAGAGTCTCTCGCATCGGTTCGGAGAAACTGGAGACTTCAGAGGCGAGCTTGATGATCAAACAGGGGCAAACCATTCCATTCGCCTGAAAATTCGAAATTCCAGTTTCAAAAAACACTCGGAACCTTTCGATGATCGAGTTGATTTCGGAATCGAGGAGGTAGCTCCGCTTCATTTTTACCGATTCCGAACTGTAGTGTTTGAGCATTTCGACCCCGAATTGCTCCTTCGAGGCAAAGTGGTGGTAAAAGGACCCCTTGGGAATTTCGACAGTTCTCAGGAGCTCGTTCAGTCCCACGGAATGAAAGCTTTTCTCAAGCATCAACCGTTCGGCGGCTTCAATGATCCGCTCCTTGGTGGGGTGTTCTGTCTTGCTGCTCATGGATGAAAAGTAGACCAGTCGGTCTATTTTGCAAGGTCAAAATCTGAGCTCAGCCAGACCTGCCGCGACAAACGGCAATTATAAGCGCCCAAGCAGTTGGCATTTCGGGCGACTTTCAGCGCTCACCGACTTCATTGGATTTTGACAATTCCGCGACTAGGGGCATGCTAGGCGCATGAGCAAAGAAAATCCTGAAATTACTGCCTACCTTAAGACCTTTTGCGGTTGGAGTGAAGGGGTCCGCGCGATCATGCGCAAATACGACCTTGAGTTCGAAGAGAAAGACATCATCAAGAACCCTGCTTTCCGCTGGGAAATGGAGCAAAAATCAGGCCAGCCCCTGAGCCCATGTGTCGTGGTTGATGGTGAGATGCTTGCCGATGTTTCCGGCGAAGAGGTGGAAGCTTGGATGGTCCAGAATGGCTACCTCAAGGCATCCAACGAAACGCCTGATGCTCCAATCGACTCCGCCTGCACGGATGCCCAGCACGAGGCCATGGCCCGCGGTGAGGACCCGACCAAGGCTGCAAAAATCCGCTTTTTCGAATAAGGCGCACCACTTGGTGCAATTTGCCTCATCTTATGGGGATAGGCGCGTGATCTTCCAGGCATGGGCTTCGTCAGCTCCTGCCTGAGCTTCATAGAGAAATCGATCGTGTAGTCGCCCGCTGCGGCCCTGCCAAAATTCGATGCTGCTCGGGATGATGCGCACGCCGCCCCAGAAGTCAGGGAGTGGCACCTCACGCCCTTCGAAGCCCTCGCGAACTTCTGTGAGTGCATTTTCAAGCACTTCGCGATTTTTTACCGGCTGGCTTTGGTGGGATACCCAAGCGCTGAGCTGACTCTCGCGCGGGCGGGTGGAGAAATACGCCTCGGATTCCTCACGAGCGATCAGTTCGGTCTTGCCACGAATGATGACTTGTCGCTCTTGAGTGATCCAAGGAAAGAGGGCGCAAGCCTGCGGATTCTTCTCCAAGTGCGATGCCTTGCGGCTATTAAGGTTGGTGAAAAAGACGAAGCCACGCTCATCGAATGACTTCAAAAGAACCGTTCGTTGTAGGGGCAATTTGTCGGGGCCAACGGTGGCCAGGGTCATTGCATTGGGCTCATGCACATCGCCCTCAGTCGCGGCCTCGAACCAAGACTTGAATTGCTCAAAAGGGCAGCTTGAGAGGTCACTCCTGTGGATGCCGTCCTTGGCGTAGTCTTCGCGGAAATTGTAGAGATCCATATGCGCTGAGACTAGCCGCAATCGGGCCGCATCACAAGGGGCAGAGTGTAAAAAGACAGCCCTGGTGACTCACTCTATTGGGGGGTGATCAGTTCGCCTGAAAGCGAGCTTCTGTCATGCTTTTGCTCGATCCGAGTGATTTGGAATTGCTGTTGAGAGTTGGACTGTTTAAGTGTTTTGCTCGATTTTGCAATTTATGAGACATTTATTTAGCGTGGTTCCTTCTCGTGGTTCTTTTATATTGAGTGCCTTAAGTTTGTCGTTTCTGGTGGTCTCTAGCTTGCCTTTGCTTTCAATGGAATGCGTTGTTGAGGATTCGAATCTGGAGGACTGCGAGTGCAGTGATTCGGAAGTGGTGGAGCAGTGGAAATCGTCCCGAGGAACTGCTGTTAACCTCAAGCAGTGGGGGAGCTATAATTTGAGCCCATTTCGTAGCTACTACAAAGGCGATTCGAAAGAGTGTGTCGAACGTTGGTTCATCAGCTTGGGGCCGATTGGTGTGACGACGCGGATGTATGATCGCAGCTGGGGAGTTTTTTCTGCAGTGAAGAGTGGCTTTGATCCTCGGCTCTGTGATGCCGAAGGTGAGCTGATCTGGAATTACTTTGAAGTGGTCAACGTCAAGCCTGGCTCACCTGCAGAGGGAGTTCTATCCGAGGGAGATCTGATTCTCGCGATGAATGGCGAATTTTTAGAAGGATCCCAGCATCGGATGATTGATGAGGCGCTTGGAAACCGGAAAGTCAGGGGCCTCGAAATTCACGCGGGGCAGCTGATTGACCGTGCGGAAGCGACTGGGGCGCTCTCTTTGACGGTTCTGCCTGCCTCGGCTAACAAGCAGATCACCAAGTCGCCTGCCAAATGGTCGGTTTTGACCACCTTGGAGGAAAAGGCCGGGACGAAGGTCGATTTTGAATTTCCTGCTAAGGGGGTCTTTCGATTGACCAAAGCGGGCAACAAATCTCCCAATTTGAGCGGTCTGCGGGTGATCGGTAAAAACGGAGTCGAGCTCGCTCTGGAGCCGAAGCGTCGGGTTTCCTTCTTAAATGAATCCCTGGAGGTTCCGGGTGAGGGCTGGTCACTGAAGGGGGAGGTCGCTTGGGGTAAGGCTTCGGCTCTGCAAGTGGAATTCCGGCCGGATGTCGAGCAACCCCACGCCGAGCTGCTCGCGCAATTGAAGGAGGTTTCCCTGAAATTGGATGCAATTGGAAGTTTCGGTGAGCGTTTCGATCCGAAAAGTGAAAAGGTTAAAAATTACTCTGCAATGCTGCGCCACCGCTTGCTGGTTCAGCAAAGCGAGGATGGAAGTTGGCAGGCGGGGGGCTACGCATCGCACCGTTTTCAAACGGCGATCTGTGGATTGGCTCTGCTTAGCACTGGGGAAGACGATGTTCTTGAGGCGGTTGAGCGTGCTGCGAAATTTGTGGCTAACGATAGTCAGGCGGACAAGTGGACTTATTCCAATGGCACCCAGTTGTTGTTCTTGGCGGAATATTACCATTACACTGGAGACGAATCGATTTTGCCCAGCTTGCGTCGGTTCATGACAGATGCGCGGCGTTTCATTCTCTCCGACTTTACCGCTGGTCATAGCTACATGCGGCCTGGTTACGGTGGGAGCGGATACATTGGTGGGGGCGGGGTTTTGACCTGTGGGCTAGCGGCTGCGTGCAAGACTCCAGTTGCCACTAAAGAAGATCAAGCGCTACTGGTGAAAATGCTCCAGCGGGTCCAAGAGATCGCACCGGCTGGCCTGGTTCCTTACGGCAGGGGTGGCAAGGCCAAGATGCACAACGAAGTCCGGGGCCAGGGTGGCGGTTGTGGGACCGGACCGTATTTCGTAGGAGCTCTGATTGGCGGCGGACCCGCGCAGTTTACTGAAGCCGCAAGGACGAGGTTCTCAACGAAACCTTACGGAACCGCTGAGAATGGACACGCCTCACAAACGCTGCATTTCTTTTGGGGAGTTCTTTCATCCTGCCGTTCGAGTGCACAGGCGCGTCAGGACGTGATGTCGGCTTATCTTTGGAAGTTCACGACTTTGAGAGAATACGATGGGTTCATCAACAAGAACAACTACCGCGTTGAGTATCACAATGGCGACGGCGTGGTGGGGGAGCCCTACTGGCGAACAGCTGCCTACTTGATCTTGATGAATGCCCACAAGCAAAAGGTGGCGATTACCGGAAAGCCAAACTTGCAGACCAAGGAGCCCGTCTCGGCATCGCAACTCTACCATGCGCACAAGGCGACCAAATTGGCTCTACTGCGTAATTGGGGATTGGTGGATGCTCACTTGGGTGACGCTTCACCAGCTTCCTTAAAGGCCGGGATTGAGTTGCTGAGCGGGCTCGATGAGGACGAGAAGTTGGATAAGGCTTTGGTTGCTCTTTACCGAGCGGAAGCACCGAAAATTGCAAGAGAGGTGGCTAAATTGCCAAAATCAGCTGGAGGGCATGATCCTCAGATGCTGGCAGGCTTAGTATTAGGGATCTATTTCGAGGGGCTCTGCACCCCTGACCTGATGGCAAATTTGCCGCCTGCGCTCGAGGGCGATAAGAAAGGGACGAAGAAATTTCTTTCGAAGGAAGCTAAGCGTCTGGCCAATGCCAAAGAAGGCGACGTATTCGGGCATCGAATTGCGATCGTGCCTAGAACGATGATCCAAGCGGGAGAACTTGGCTCATCCGAGCAAATTACTGATTCCTTACTTAAGGTGACAGAAATCAAAGTAGGTCTCGCTGATCCTAGCTCGAAATTGCTCAAAAAGGTGCTGAGAGCTGATGGCCCCGAAGGGCTAAAGGCTGGAATTCTCTTGCCGGTGCGCGAGCAATTTGCCTTGAAAGTGAAGATCAGCTATCAGTGCGCTGGCCTAAATATCACCTACGTGACGGACTTTCCAGTGCCTGCGCCGGAGGCCCGGAGTTATGTGCCTGTCTTGGAGCGTGTGGCGGTTGAGGGCACCATGTCGGCTGACTATTATGGGAGTTACAGCATGGGAATCGCGCTTTCGAGTGGACAGAAAATGGCTTGCGAACAACGCAGTGAACCTGCTCCGTATCTGTTAACCGGGCAGCGATACGAATTTCAAATTTCGCCCGGCAGCCAGTGGGGGCATGACCTGAGGTCCGTCAAACTGCTAGGACCTGCAGCACGTGAACTGAAATTTGCAGGCGATGCTGCGCTGAGCGATGGCGATCCGACGACTGGGGTCATGGTGCAAGCAGGCCAGCCACAGGTCATCGAACTGAAGGAGGCGGCTGCGATTAAGTCGGTCTATCTAGACTGGAGCGAGCAAAAGCTCAACCATCAGATCGAGGCCTGGGTAGACGATCAATGGAAGCTGATCAGCCCTCGTGGCAATCCGGGGCTCAGGCCTTGTGACCCTGTGGTGACAAAAAAACTCCGCATCACCTTGTCGCAAGGCAGTGCGGAGTTGCGTGAAGTTCGCTTGATTTCTCCGGACCCTGAAAATCCGGATCGGGTGCGAATTTGGTAAGGCTTTTCGGCTTAGAGTTTGCGGAGCTTGAGATTCTTCCAGCGAACCTGGCAGCTCTTGCCACCGTGAACTTGCAGGCCGATAAAGCCCTCGCGGGTGTCATTTTTCTTATCGGTATCGATGAAGTCGACGCGCTTGATGCCGTTCATCCAGGTTTGAATGTGATTGCCCTGGCAGCGGATGGTGATGGTGTTCCATCCTTCCCAATTAAAATGCGCTACTCCCGTGCCGGTGAACCATCTCTGGCGGACTTTATCGCTATCCTTTTGCACGGGGTATAGCCAACCGCGGCGGGCTTCGTCATAGAGCCCGGCGGTCCAAGCCCGATCCTTGCGGTTGTCGTGCTCGCACTGGTAGCCGAACACGCGGCCGTTGCCGTTCTCGGACTCTTTCTGGTTCGCTCGGAACATGACACCTGAATTACCCTCGAGGTGATCGAACTTCATTTCGAATTGGAATTCGAAGTCGGTGAAGCGCTCCTTGGTGCACAAAAAGGAGTTACCTTTCAGATCCTTGCCAATGCCGACGATGGCACCGTCCTCGACCTTGTATTCGGCCTTGGAGCCTTTGATTTCCCAAGCATCAATCGACTTTCCATCGAAAAGTTCAATCCACTCGGACTTTTCATGCTCTGGAAGTGAGGGGACACCTTCGTGGGCGAAAAGCGGGGCACTGAGGGCGGATAGAGTAAGACTTAGGCAGATCGTAGCAGTTTTCATAAGGTTGTTGAGATAATACGGGGGGCTGAGCTGGATTCTTAAAAGTTTTTTAAGACCTCGAAAACTGGTGCGGGGACGTAGCGTTTGACTTGCTCTTCCCAGCCCTTTGGGCCCGTCAGGCTCTTGATCATGCTGGAGCTCAGTTCAGCGATGTCACGCGGGGGCATGAGAAAGGTGGTGGTGATGTCGCTGGCCATGTCACCATTAATGTGGCGCATTACCCTTTCGTATTCATAGTCAGCGGAGGAGCGGATTCCTCGCAGAATATATTGGGCACCCTTTTCCTTGGCATAATCGACCAAGTAACGATTGGTGAATTCGTCGACGATCAGGTTTTCATCCTCGGGGAGGGCCGCCTTGAGCATTCGCAGACGATGTTCGACGGTGAAGGTATAGCTCTTCGAAGGATTGGTGCCGATGGCCACGATTAGCCGGTCAAACAGTTTCAATCCGTGCTGGATCATCCACAGGTGACCATTGGTTGGAGGATCGAAACTTCCAGCGTAAACGGCGGTTTTCATGCCATTGTCATGCAGGAATTGGCGAGCTGAGACGAGCAAATTCGGCGCAATGCCTTGGCAGCGATTTTCACACAGGTCCATCACGGAATTGCTAGCGTGACTTCAACGGTGGCTTTGCTAGGGTGCTGCCGTGGCTGAAAAAGATGACGAACACATTCACCCTTTCTTCCTTGTGGTCCGCGTGGTGCTTGGGGTCGGGCTTTTATTTGTCGGTGGGGAAAAGTTCTTTCGCCTGAATTCTTTCATGGATCAGGTTGCCGCTTACCGCATCCCTTATCTGGACTACCCGAGGGACGAGTGGGTGGCTTACCTAGTGCCTAGCGCGGAATGTGTGGTTGGTCTTTGCCTGATCTTTCGATTGCTTTATCGTCCCGCGCTTATGCTCCAAGGCATTGTGGTCATCGCCTTCGCAGCGGCGGTTATTCATCTCAAACAGAACTACCCGGATCTTGAGGATTGCGGCTGCTTCCCTTGGGAGGCGAACCATCTCGGATGGCACCTGACCCTGCTAGCCGGGATGCTCTTGGCGGTGGTGATGCTGTGGCAGGAGGATAAGCATGCGAACAAGCACCGATTCAAAGGCGGTCGTTTGAAGTTACCCTGATTCTAAATGATTGGTGATTGGGCCTTGGTGGGAATTTCACCGATCAACCGCAAAAAGCCACACCGTTCGATGAACGATGTGGCTTTTTAAAAATGGTCGGGCTGACAGGATTCGAACCTGCGACCTCCTCAACCCCATTGAGGCACGCTACCAAACTGCGCTACAGCCCGTCAGGTTTTCCCTGAGGGGCTGGAACTTATTCTGGTTATTTGGCGGTTGGCAAGTCCGTTTTTGCTTTGTATCAACCGCGCATGGCTAAGATCAAAGTCGCCGTTGTCGGCGCTAGTGGATATACCGGACAAGAATTGCTGAGACTGCTCTTGATGCACCCTGAGGTGGAGCTCGCGGCAGTGACTTCGCGTCAATATGCCGGGCAAGCGCTCGGCGAAGTTTTTCCTCGGTTTGCCAAGATGCCAGGCGCGGAATTGCCATTTGTCGATGCCGATGCCAGTGCGATCAAAGCGAGTGGGGCTGTGGCGGCCTTTCTAGCGTTGCCACACGGCGTTGCGGCGGGGTTTGCCGGCGACTTGGTAGGTGCTGGGCTCAAAGTCATCGATCTCAGCGCGGATTTTCGCCTTCGTGATCCAGCAATCTACCAGGAATTTTACGAAGCAGCTCATCCTAATGAAGCTCTCTTGAAATCAGCCGTTTATGGGCTACCTGAGCGCCGCCCCGATGCGATCCGTGCGGCCCAGTTGGTCGCCTCCCCCGGGTGCTATCCGACCAGTATTATCCTGCCCCTACTTCCGGTGCTGGAAGCAGGTTTGATCGATCCCCAGAGCATCGTTGCTCATTCGATGAGTGGCGTCAGCGGGGCGGGGCGTAAGGCCGCGATCCCATTGCTCTATACCGAGTGCAACGAGAGCGTGAGGGCCTATGGCTTGCCGAAACATCGCCACCTCAGCGAGATTGAACAGGAACTGTCGCTGGCTGCAGACACTTCGGTAACGATGACTTTTCTGCCTCACTTGGTGCCTGTGACGAGTGGAATTTGCACCACCAGCACTTCGATGCTCAAGCCGGGGGCGAGCCTCGATCAAGTTGAGGCTGCACTTGATAAGGCCTACGCGGACTGCCCGTTCGTGCGCTTGATCGGTCGAAATTGCGCCGATACCAAAAATGTCACGCGAACGAATTTCATCGATATTGGCTGCCTCCACGATGAGCGCTCCGGACGCCTCATCCTTAGCTCTGCCGAAGACAATTTAGTCAAAGGTGCTGGTGGTCAGGCGGTGCAGAGCTTCAACCTGATGTTCGGACTGTCAGAATCGTGCGGTTTGCAGCTTGTGTGACGATCCGAAATTGGCTTTTCTTTCTCCCTCATGGATTCATTTAAGCGCATCAAAGGCGGCGTCCTAGCCCCCAAAGGATTTCTCGGCAATGCGGTGGGGTGCGGAATCAAAAAGACCGCGGGGGATCGGCTCGATACCGCAGTCATTTATTCAGAGAGTCCATGTGTCGCCGCGGGAACTTTCACCACGAACCGGGTCAAGGCCGCGCCAGTCCGAGTGACCCAGGCCCACATGCGCGCTGATGATATTCAGGCGATCATTGCCAATAGTGGCAATGCGAATGCCTGCACGGGTGTTCGTGGAATCGAGGATTCCCGTCAAACAGCGAAGGCTGTTGGGAAGGCACTTGGGCTCAGGCAGCGTCAAGTGGCGGTCTGTTCCACGGGAGTGATCGGCTTGCCGATGCCGATGGACCTGATATTGCCGCGTTTGGATGAGCTAAGCTCGGAGCTTAGGCGATCAGCGAATACCGATATCGCGAAGGCGATCATGACGAGTGATACTCATCATAAAGAGATCGCGGTGAGTTTCGATATCGGCGGTCAGCGTGTGAAGATCGGTGCTTGTGCGAAGGGCGCGGGAATGATCTGTCCGTCGATGGCAACCATGCTCTGTTTCGTGACGACAGACGTTGCCATTTCCAAGGACAATTTGGAAAGGCTGACCCACGCGGCGGTGGAGACCTCATTCAACCGGATCACCATCGACGGTGACATGAGCACTAATGATACGGTGATCGTGCTGGCGAATGGAAAAAGTGGCGTGCCGAAACTACGTCGCAATTCCAAGCCCTACAAGGACTTCGCGGAGGCGCTGGAGTATGTGATGCTCAAGCTCGCGAGGAAGCTGGTGCGAGATGGCGAGCGAGTGACCAAATTCGTTACCGTCAAGGTCTGCGGCGCGCGCACCCATCGTGATGCCCAAAGGGTCGCCGAAGCCGTGGCAAATTCAGCCTTGGTAAAGGCCTCGTGGAATGGTGAAGACCCCAACTGGGGGCGAATCATTCATGCCGTTGGTTATTCCGGGGCACGGATCAAGGAAGAGCTCATTGAGATCCACATTGCAGGCCATCCGGCTTGTGTCGGTGGCCTCTCCGCCCCGACCGACCTAGAACAAATCCGCCGTGCTGTGACCGCCCGCGAATTTGAAGTCTGCATCAACCTCAATCAAGGGAATGCGGAATACGAGGTCTACACCAGTGATCTCTCGCCAGAATACATCGACTTCAATCGTAGCGAATACGCGTATTGGAAAAACGCCCGCGAGAAGCAGGAAAAACAGGATAGCTGAGTCAGGTTCTGGACATTATCTACCATGATGGCCGCCTCGTCGCGGTGACCAAGCCAGCTGGTTATCTGGTTCATCCTGCTGACAAGCCACAGCCAAGCGACCAGGTCCTGCTTAAAGATCTGCGGAATCATTTGGGGCAACGAGTCGATGCCATTCATCGCATCGATCGTCCCACTTGCGGGATTGTGCTGTTCTCACTGGACCGAGAAATGACTCGCCAGATGAACGTGCTGATGGATCAACGAAAAGTGGAAAAAAACTATTTAGCAGTGATCAGCGGCCGCCCCGAAGAAGAGCAGTGGAGCAACTGCGAACCGCTCCGAAAGACCGAAAGCTCTCCCCTCCAAGCAGCCCAGACCGACTTTCGAATCCTCCAAACGAGCACCAATCCAAGCTGGGGCGATATTTCCCTAAGTTTACTCGAGTGTCGGCCCCAAACCGGCCGTTTCCATCAAATTCGCCGTCACCTCGCCGCTCAAGGCCACCCCATCGTCGGTGACTACCGATACGCAGGCATAGCGCTAAGCGACAAACTTGGCCAAGTCCTCTCCACCGGCACTCGCATGCTGCTTCAAGCCAAGTCCCTCAGCTTCCAGCACCCTGCCACAGGTGAGCTTCTCGACCTGATATCCCCAACCGAACCCCTCATCGCCGGTCTTTTTGAAAGTGCGTAGTAGAACGCCACTAGATCCGCTAGCGGTCTTGCGGTTTGATCGTTATTCGGAGTTGTAATCTACTGAAAACAAGAGATTAAGTTGGTTTTGTCGTATTGTGTGAGTTTCACCAAATATGAACTCAGCACGCCTATTTTGCCTCCGCTTGAGGGGCAGATGAACTCATCCTAGGCTTGTCAAATCGAGCTGGGACGTGACACTGCGGGAATGTCGGAAGAGACTGCTCCCATTGTGATTATTGGTGCCGGAATGGCTGGACTGAGTTGCGCCCTGAAGCTTCAGGAGGCGGGGAAGGACATTCGAGTGCTGGAGGCGGGCGATCGAGTGGGGGGGCGGATCAGGACGGATGAGAAGGAGGGCTATCTGATTGATCGCGGTTTCCAGGTCTACCTCGATGCTTATCCCACGGCTGGTGCTTTGCTCGATCTGGACGCATTGGATTTACGAAAATTCGAACCTGGGGCCTTGATTTGGCGAGGGGGCAAGCTGCATCGGATGATGGATGTCTTTCGTCGCAAAGCCGCTCTTTTCTCTACGGCTTTTTCGGCGATTGGCTCGCTGGGGGATAAGTTGAAGGTCGGCTTGCTGCGCTTGAGTCTGAAAAATAAGAGCCTCGAGAAGATCCAATCCGACCCGGACATGACGACTGAGGCTCTGCTGAAGCAGCGGGGCTTCAGCCCTGAGATGATTGATGGCTTTTTTCGTGGTTTTTATGGGGGGATCTTCCTTGAGCGTGACCTGCGCACCTCGAGTCGCATGTTCGAATTCACCTTCAAGATGTTTGCCAATGGCAGCGCGACAGTTCCAGCGAAGGGGATGCAGCAGATTCCAGAGCAATTGGCCGCTCGCTTGCGTGCGGGCACGCTCA
Organism: uncultured Verrucomicrobiales bacterium; assembly: GCA_964021555.1. GTDB lineage: Bacteria > Verrucomicrobiota > Verrucomicrobiia > Verrucomicrobiales > Akkermansiaceae > CAXIBU01. The sequence goes on from CAXIBU010000043.1 coordinate 15,805, forward strand.
GGCTTGGATCTCCTGTGGAGAAGATTGAGAAGGGCAAAGTGACTTTGCAGAACGGTGAAGTGGTCGAGGCGAGTCAGATTGTGGTTGCGACTGATGCCAAATCTGCGGCGAATTTGGTCCCCGAGATGGCGAATGAAATGCCAGCCTGGCGCTCGGAGGTGAATTTTGCTTTCGGGTTTGAAGGAGCCGTGTTGGTTGAGCCAATCATTGCGCTGAATGGGATGAGGCGTGGGGTGATTAACAACGTCTGCAATATGGCAGCGGTGTCCCCGGATTACGCCCCTGCCGGGCATTCGTTGTTGATGGTCACTGTTCTAGGGGCCTCTGAAAATCCAGCGCTGGAATCGCAAGTCCGTGCGGAACTTAGCCAGTGGTTTGAGACCGATGCCACGACGTGGAAGTTGATCAGCCGTGATCGGATCGTGCAGGCGCTGCCCGAACAGGGGCCGAACGGGTTCCGCAAAGGTTATCTGAAGGCCGCCGAAGGGATTTGGATGGCAGGGGACTACTGCGAATCCGCCTCGATTGAAGGGGCTGTCGTTTCTGGCCAGAAAGTCGCGAATTTCCTACTGGAAGCGTAAGGCTTGTTGGTGGAGTCTCGGGTTCAAGGCATGGAAGAATGGTATTTATCACGCGGGGGATCTCAGGAGGGACCTCTCACGGAAGAACAGCTTCGAGATCTCGTGGAAGCTCAAGGCATGGATCTCTCAAAGGTTTTTGTCTGGAAAAAAGGTATGGATGATTGGC
>CAXIBU010000044.1:0-16450 GCA_964021555.1 uncultured Verrucomicrobiales bacterium
ACCAAACTCACTCAAACAGGAGGAGCCAGTTCACGCGGGGAAAAACCAAGCGAGAAAATACCCACCAGAAAAGTGGGCACAGCCGTGATAATAAACAGAAATACGAGGGTCTGGAAACCAAAAATCGACACGCACAATAGGAGGAATTCCCGGAGGCCTGCCAAGGGCGCTCTAGCAGCTACGGGAATTAGATAGGGTAGCTGCTTTCCAAGCTCACATCTTTTCTGATTTCAGATAAAGAATGTAGTCGAGCACCTGCTTGCCCTCTTTTTCAGTGATCCCGGCATGCTTGGCCATCTCTGGCACGGTGCGAGTCCACTTCTCAGTGGAGAGGGTCGCTGGATGGGTTTGTTGGTGACAATTGTAGCAGGACTTCATGTAAATCGCGTATCCGGGATGCTTCGCGGAGTCAGCCAACTGCACGGGCTCAAAAGGCAAGTCCGGCTTAAAGGTCTTCTGATGGAGGCTGGTGCAGCCAACATAAAGAAGCATCGAGGACAAACAGAGGATAAGGGGTCGGGTAATCGTCATCTTACTCAAGATCTAACGCAATTCGTCGGCTCATAAAAAGGAAATTCTTCTTCAATTGCCAAGATGGGTGGGCAAGGTATCGCTGGATCGACATAGCACACGCCACTGATCAAATTTTCGGCCGATTGGGATCATCTTAGCGAGCGGTCTGGGAGTCATTGCAGTTCCTGTCGGACGATTTGCCTCAGCTCTGGCTAAAACGAAGAACCACTACGAAATCTCGATCAATTGTGAGGCCTGGGTTTCGTGCGAGGATGCCCGAGCCACGATTTTGGTAAGTCGAGTTTTAATTAAAACCTACGGTAGGTGAAGAGGGCGATGGTGAGGATTACTCCGATGACCCAGAACCCGATGCCGGCGGGAACGAAGTAGGGGTAGAACATGAGCCCGTCGCCGATGCCGATCCAATCGACGACAAGGGAGTAGTAACTATGTGGCTACCACTATTTTCCTTCAATAAAATTTCAGATCTGTTATATTATCATAATCAACCGGACCTAACAACTTGTCATGCTGATCAATAGGCGTCGCAATACCGGTTTCATCAACAACACCGATAGATGGATTACCTGGAACAAAAATCAAGTTGCGTTCACTTGAGCAAGAAGAAAACAACACCAGAAAAAAAAGAGATATGACCTTAGAACTCATTCTATAAATGGATTAGTATTGAAGTCTAATTTTGATATGATGCTACCAAAATTTCCATTATTATTTCCATAAAATTTATATGGTTACGACTATTTTAACGCCTTGAGATTTATGAGACGAACTTCTGTCGGCGATGCAAGGTGGAGCATACTGTAAACTAGTAATTATGGGCACCTCTGAAGATCTCATATTCGGAATTTGCCGGCTTATTTTTCCTTTTTTCATTCACCAAGTTATCTCAGAGTCGCCCTTTAATTAAAACCTGCGGTAGGTGAAGAGGGCGATGGTGAGGATTACTCCGATGACCCAGAACCCGATGCCGGCGGGAACGAAGTAGGGGTAGAACATGAGCCCGCCGCCGATGACGTAGGGTTGCCATTCTTCGCGTAATTTGCCGAGGGCAACGGCGATCATGCCGAGCCCGCCGAAGACGATCCAGCCGACGACAAGGGAGTAGTGGGGCATTGTAAAGTCGATCATCGAGTGGAGCTTGCGTTGAGTGGTTTAGGAAACGGTTTAGGCGAGGAACAGTCGGGCCTCCTTGCGGCGCAGCTGTTTGCCGCCGCTGAGGGTGGTGGCGTGGCTGCCGCCGGGGATGAGCAGGTCGCGGCATCGTTCTAGGGTGGCGCGGTCGATGTCCTTGATGCCGTTGGATTTGAGGTATTGGAAGAGCGCTTGGCGCTGGAGCAGTGGAGTGAGCTGCTGGAGCTTGGGTAGGAAGAGGCGACCTTGCGGGTCGTAGAGCTCCAGGTGGTCGAGTAAAGCATCGAGCGTTTCGTCGAGCTCGTGCTGATATCGTGCGGCGCGGGCGAGAGCCGGGGTGATGTCGCGGTCCATGATCTCGGCGAGCAGGGGCAGGGCTTCATGGCGCATGCGGTTGCGCGTGGCGATGGGCTCGGCGTTGGTGGAATCCTCGCGAAACTTCAGTTTCCGGTTTTTGATGTATTCATTGATTTCGTTCCGGGTCGTATCCAGGAGCGGTCGCAGCAGGGTCATCTGGTAGCCGGAAATTCGGCGTTCGCTCTTGGCGAGCATGCCTCGCGGTCCGGCGGAGCCGCGGAGCAGGTTGTAGAGGACGGTCTCTGCCTGGTCGTCGGCGTGGTGAGCGAGTAGCAAGCGCGGCGTGCGGTGCTGGCGGGCGACTTTGGCGAAGAAATCGTAGCGAGCTTGGCGCGCGGCGGTCTCGATGGAGAGCGAATTTTTCTCGGCAAGCTTGGCGACGTCGATGCTCTCCAGCTCCAAGGGGAGCTTGAGCCTGGTGGCCAAGCGACGGACGAAGGCGGCATCCTGCCCGGATTCCTTACCGCGCAGGCGGTGGTTGAGGTGGCAGACGAGCAGTTTGTTGATGCCCTTTTCGAGAAGGAAATGCAGCAGGGCAATGGAATCACGCCCGCCGCTCAGGGCGACGAGGTAGCGCTGCGAGGGATCGAGATGGATGGTGGATTCAAACACGGGCTGGTTACCATAAAGAAGCCCCGCCAGCTAGCTGGCGAGGCTGAAATGGGGATGGTGGTGCGAATTTTATCAGTGGCTCCCTAGCTGATACCAACTCGAAAAGCTCTCAATTCTACCAGTTAGGTTCTTAGTTTGGCCTTAGGAAGCTCCTTGGAAGTAGACTTCTTCGTATGGCTGGACGACGACAAAGCCATCGCCTTCGAAGAACATTTGGATCGACTCGCCAGAGCCGCGACCGATGAAGGTCTTGAATGAGACGTCGGTCTTCAATTGTGGATTGAGATTACCGGACCAGGCGATGGTGGCATTGGGATCTGTAGTGACGGGCTGGCCGGGGGTGACGCGAAGGGTGATCGGCTCGAAGTGGCTGGTGATGGCGAGTAGGCCGTTGCCATCGAAGCGCACGTTGAACAGACCGCCTGACATCATGCCGGTGATCTTGCGCATCATGGTGATCTTGTGCTTGAGCGTGGGCTCAAAGGCGAGCACATCATTACCGTTTACCAAGATCGATTCGCCCTGCATTTTGAGAAGAATGATCTTCTTGCCGCTGTCTGCGAGGTAGAGCTTGCCCTGTCCGTCGGCATAAGTGACGCGCATGCCCTCGCCGGAGATGGCCTTTTTCAAGAGGTTACCGATGCCCTGATCGAGCGCACCTTCGCGAGTGAACTTGATGTTGCCGAGGTAGGCGACCATGGAGCCCATTTTGGTATTCATGCGTCCGTTGAGGTTGACTTCGAGCATGCGCGGGCTCTCGAGCTCGAAGACGCCCTGACCGCGGTCACGCTGCTGGGTGGTTCTGATGAATTCATCAAGGCTGACGGCGAGACTGCCATTGGGCATGGGTGGTGGTGTGGAGTCGTTCATGTTAGAGTGAGGGTAGTAATTTTATCTTTGACCGTCAAACCAAGTTGTCGTCAGGCGTGCCCTTATTAAAGGGGATTGCCAGATGGCGATTGTCGGGCGACAAGTTCGGGGTGAAGTCACTTGGGAAAATTGCGATAGTGGGCGCTGGGGCGGTCGGTTCGTATTACGGTGCGCGCTTGCAGGCCGCGGGGCAAGACGTGCATTTCTTGCTGCGCTCCGACTTTGACGCGGTGAGCGCTGAGGGGCTGAAAATTCAAAGTGTGGCTGGCGACTTCGAGCTGCCGAAGGTCAATGCTTACCGCGATCCGGAGGAGATAGGTGTGGTTGATTGGGTGGTTGTGGCGGCGAAGGCGACGGCAAATCCTGCGATGGTCGGGCTGATACGCCCGCTGTTGCACGATACGACGGCGATCCTGACTCTCCAGAATGGTCTGGGAAATGATGAGTTTTTCGCAGCTGAGTTTGGCGAAGCGCGCGTGCTGAATGGGTTATGCTTTGTTTGTATTAATCGATTGCGGGCAGGTCTGATCGACCATACTGCATCCGGGCTGATCCGGGTGGGAGAATACGGACGTGGGATCACCGCACGATTGCGAGATTTGGTGCGCGTTTTAGAGGCGGCCAAAGTGCCCTGCGAGGGGGTGGAGTCCCTGGAGAAGGCACAGTGGATGAAGTTGGTGTGGAATTTTCCCTTTAATGGACTGGCGATTGCCGAGGGTGGGGTGGACACCCAAGTGCTGCTGAAAGAGCGTGGTCTGGAGCCGGAGCTACGCGCACTGATGGCGGAGATTTGTGATGTGGCGGCGGCGCTCGGCCATGAGATTCCTGCCAGTTTCATTGATCATCAGATCGATATTACGCACCCCATGGGACCCTACCGCCCGTCTAGTATGATTGACTATGTCGAAGGGCGGGCGGTCGAATTTGAGGCTATCTGGGATCGGCCGCTAGAGGTGGCTGAGCGGCTAGGGCTTGAGGTTCCTCGAATGAAGGCACTGCATCAGCGAATTGCCGAGCGGCTGGAGCTGCGGGAAAGCGCTAAAACGCCACGCCGATAGCGAAATGCCATGAGCCGGAGGGCTCCCCGGGGTCTTGAGTCATGTTTTTGGCATATTCCAAGCGCACCGGGCCGATGGGGAGGTTGAGGCGTAAGCCGAGGCCGACGGCGACTTCGATCTCTTCATTTGCGAGATCCTCCATCCTGGGGGAGAGCGCGCCAGCATCGGTAAAGGCGACCCCCCAGAGCGGTCCGACGAGCTGCTGCTGGACTTCGAGGCTAGCCGTCCAGTAGGCCTCGCCACCGACCGACTGGTTGACGGCTGAGTTGGCTGGTCTCGGCCCCAGATCCCGCCAGCGGAAGGATCGAACGGAATCCGCGCCGCCAATGAAATAGCGCTCGTCAATGGGCAGACTTTGACGATCTCCGAGTGGGAAAATCGCCCCGGCCTCGACACCCGCCGCGATTCTCAAGGTATCACTGACTGGGTTGTAGTAGCTTGCTGCTAGTTCAGCTTTTGCGAAGGGAAGGTTATCGTCTTCACCGAAAATTTCGGTAATTGAAAGTAGGCCTCGAGTGTAGAACCCCTTGGTGGGTAGTGCAGGGTTGTTTCGAAAATCGAATTTTTGCTCAACCCCCAGCGTGGCGGCGATATAAGTTTCCTGACCAATCGAACTAGGTGGCAAACTGCCGGCAGAAATATTGTTATAGGTTATATCAGAGAAGACGTGGATCCTTGACTTGTCGGTAAAGTCGTAATCGAGCTCGAATCCAAATCCGGTCTCTGATTTGTCATACTCCTCGAAAGTCCTTTCTTGAACGTAGAGGCGAGTGGAAAAGGCGATGTTCTCACCGAGAAAGAAGGGTTCCACGAGCTTCACTTCACCGAGGACACCGAGCCCGCTGACCTCGACTCTGGTGCTGAAGTTCTGCATCTTGCCTCTGAAATTTCTATCGTAGTAACCTGCACCCAAGATTAGCCCTTGGAAAGTGCCTGCACCGAAGTAAGTGGTGTAGCCGCGAGCTTTGGCTTCTCTAATCTCGATCTCTAGGTTCAGAACGCCGTCTTCATCGGCGGGGATGCCCTCCGCCCGAATGCTCTCAAAGGCCCCTGTCTGTAGGAGCTGGGAGACGACTTTGTCGATCTTATCGCGGTTGTAGAGTTCTCCTCTTAGTTCATTAAAGGGCCTGCGAACGCGGTGTGGTTCAGTCTCTTCTAGACCGAACACTTTCGGTTTCCCTACTCGATATCGCTCACCAGGATCGACCTCGACGGTGATGAAAGTCCTTCCATTACGGTGTTCGACCCGTATTGCGATATCGGCGAATTCGAAACCACGGTGGCGGTAGAATTCGGAGGTGATTGTTCTGAGTTCGTTGATGGTCTTTGAGGTCGATGTCTCGCCTGCTAAGGCGGAGAGTTTGCTCTGTAGTTCTTCTGACGATGGTGCGGATGGGGGGACTACCAGGCGAGGAGTGGCAAGTTGATGTAGAGGGCCTGGAGAGACGTGTAGCTTAAAGTCGACCTTCTTAGTTTGGCGGTTGAAATGTGGTTCGCTGACTGTGGTCTGTGCCTTCCAATAGCCAATTGATCGCAGGTAGTTCTCGGAGTTAGTTGCTCCCTCGAAACGGTAGTCCTCAAGATAAGGAATGTTATCTCTCTTTACTAGCTCACGATCGATGACGGGTTGTAAAAAATAGCCTTCAATGGCCTCGAGGTCGATCTCTTGAGGGCCCGAATGGCGAACGACGACTTCGCCGATGGTGTAGCGGGCACCTGAATTGACTTTAAGCAGAATAGTGGTGCCTCCATTGATCAACTCGGAGTTCACAACCGCCTCGTAGTAGCCTTCGCGCAGCAGTTGACGCTCTAGGAGATAGGCGGCATCGTTTGCACGGTAGGGAGTGGCAGGTCTTTCATCGATGAACTCAAGCCTCGGCTTAAGCGTCGCCATCATGATCTCCGAATCCTCCGGTGATAGCCCACTGATCTTGATTGGAGCTGCCTGCGCGAAGTCGAGCAGAGCGAATGCACTACCCCACAGGATACTTAGTAAAATCCCAGCCGTTTTCATTTCAGACGAATCGAGAACACGACTAAGCCACGGGTATTACCTTCTTGGTCGATCATTGCGGTGAAGTTCCATCGTTCGGTGAACTTGATGGAGGCGGAATTGAAGCGTCGGTTGGTGAAAGACTCTGAGGCCCCAAAATTGATGTCGATGTTGTCTAGGACGGAGAGCAATTCGCTGAATAGTTCATTGCCGCCAGGGCGGTTTGAGCGCTGCCGGACTTCTGCTAGTAAGAGTTGGAATGCCTTGGCGGAGGCAACGTTAGTATCTTCGAGCCCTGCGGTGGTTGTTCCCGTGGCGAGAAGGGTCATGATATCGGCCTCTGGGAGTGGTGGATTCGAGCTGAATACCACCTTGGGATTTGCGACTGAGCCGTAGGCAAAGACACTGACATCATAGTTGCCGACCCGTGAACGTCCGCGAATATCAAGCTGGGGATCGAGCCCGCTCTTTGGAGTGAAGCGCACTTGACTGTTGTTAACCTGTAGCTTCGAAAAGGGAAGTTTCGCTACAATCTCGTCGAGGTTGAGATTGCCTTGCGGTGCTGGGTTTGCAAGCGTCCCTCCGACTTTCAGGGAACCCGTGACTCTCCCTTTAGCCAAGTTGCCGCGGACCAAGAATGGATCCTTCAATGCGACATTTAAGTCGAGTTTCCACGCACCGAAGGGTCCGGGAATGGGTAATCGGTTAGCGGTGGCCGCAGCATCGATTTTGGGAAGTTCAAAACTTGCGACATCCGAGCGAGGGACGCCAATGGGAATCAGTTCGATGTCCTTAAAGAAGAGACTTTCGACGATATCAATTTTGCCACTAAGGGTAGCATCTTCGACCGTGCCTTTAAGATTTAGGTCGGCATTTGCTCGGACGAGGACTTGATCGTCACGATAGACTGGGGCGTGGTCGGCGGTCAGTTTGAGGTCAATCGCGCCAAGCTCGGGATTGATATCGAAGCCTTTTAAGCCCGGAACATCAGCCGTGCCTGAGGCGGTGACGAGGCCGCCGCCGACTCGACCGGAAAGGCTCTCGAGAGTCAATTTTTCGTTGGCGAATTTGGCTTTCACTTTGAGCCCTTCGACTCTCGGGATAGCTTTCTTAATCAAGCGGAAGTCGGCGACCTCTAGCTCGGTGGAGGCCTTCCAGTCTGGCTCTTCAAACGTCCCGCCGAGCTGGAAGACTAGGTCGACCTGTCCGGTGATTTTGCGAATGCTTTCGTCGAGGTCAGGGATTAGGGAAGTGATGCGCTTGAATTTCAGGTCATTGACGGTTGCCTTTAGGTCAAGTGGGAGTTCGCGGTAGGAATCTGGTTCGGAGACGAGGTCGGAAGGTTTAAAAGGCAGGCTACTTTCGACCGCAATCACGTTGTTGTCTCCCTCCTTCAGGTTGCCGTTGACGATTAGTTGGGCATCCAGGGTATCAAAATCGAATTTACCGGAGATTGGTGAAAGGCCTTCTTCGACGAGGCCGCGGAGCTCTGAGATGGTAAGACTTCCGCGAAGAACGGGATCTTGGAAAGTGCCGTCGAGGAGGAGCTCGGTCTCCAGGTTGCCGCGAGCCTCGTTGAGCACTTGGTTCTCTTGGAGCCCGCCCAATGCCACTAGGCGCTTGATGGTGAGGCTGGGACTGGCGATTTTAAGTGAAACTGGCCCGGTTTGGTCGAGGAAGTCTTCGGCGGATTTGACTTCAAGGTCGAGCGGGGCGGCTCCCTGGATTTGCAGTAGTTCGCCTTCGAGGTCACTGAGTGTGAAGCTTGGGACGCTGAGCCGCTTATCCTCCCAATCAATGCTGCCAACGGCTGTTAGGTCGCCGTAACTGGCGTTGATGGAATTGGCCTTAATAAAGTTAGGCCAACTGTAGTCGGCATTCAACTGGGCACTGAGCTCGGGGAGCTCACCGTAAGTGGCGCGGAGTGGTTCTAGCTCGAGGCTTCCTTCGTGGACCGAATCAGCCGTTTCCCAAGAGCCGGAGCCAGTCCATTGCAGGCTTGGGGCATTGTTTAAGGTGAGCTCGGGAGCGAATAGCTGAAGTAGGGGGTTTATCCAAGCAAGCGAGGCTTCTTCGGCCTTCAAGCTGCCCTGGTAGGTTTTCTTAGTAAGGTTAAGGTCGGTGTCGATCGCGAGAGTCTTTTCGGTATCGATGGCATTGATCATCCAGAGATTAGCCGACTTTTGTTGAGCTTGTAGTTCGAGAGCGGGGACGGATTTTCCGCGCCACAACAGCTCAGAAATGGTAGCGCCCGCCTTCAGTGCTGTGAGGCCACCAGGTGTCCACTTGGCGTGTCCTGACAATTCGAGGTTCCCAGAGCTGATCTCAAGGGGCTCCATATCGATGGAGCTCTGAATTTCATCCAGCCAGGCCCCGGCATTCTTAAGAGTGGCACTGCCCTCGGCATCCGCGTGGAGCCACCATTCTTCCGAGGTGGGCTCGCTCCATTCTGCGATGAGATCAACCGATACTGACGCGTTAGTCTTTTCGGCGGTGGATTTTACCTCCATCGTTCCGTCGTGCTGCTGAGCGTTGAGGGAAATGCTGGGGACTTTGATATCTTCCCACGTGAATTGGCTGAAGTCGCCGCTGGCATCCAGCCCCCATTCTGGGAAGGGTTTTGACATATCGCTGAGCTCAACGCTCAAGGAATCCACCGTGACGCCTAGAGGTAGCTCGGTGCCGAAGATGTCAGCGACGGTCTTGGAATCAACCGATGGGCCTGGATTTTTGCTCGCTCTGAGGATGCCATTGGGGAGATAGGAAACATCGAAGGGGCTATCGGCGAGGCTGACGGTGGCATCGATGGTCTGCAGCTGGTCACCCTGCCAGTCGAGAACGACGTCGGCGGCGGTCAAATTCGGCACCACCTCCCAGCGGTCGAGTCGCATGGCCTCGGGCTCCCAAGTGATGGTGACAGTCTGCTTCTCGGTCTCAATCGAGCCGGTGCGACCAATGAAATCCCGCAGGAAAATATCCTGGCTTCCCGCCTTGTGCTCGAGCTTCCCGAGGTCAAAGCTCATGAAGGGCTCATCGCCCCGGAGCAGCGCGACTTTGGCGTCAGTGACATGGATCGGATTCGATTCGATGTAGGGCTGGATCAGGCTGAGAATTTCCCAAGCTGAGGGGGAGGGGCCTTTATCTTCCTTTTTAGGGCCCCGGTAGTCGATATCGATGGCGAGATCCAGATCATCGACATCAAGGATCTCCACGGTTTGCTCTTCGATCAGTCGATTGAGGTCGTAGCTGACCTCGGCCCGTGAGAGGTAGAGCTTGATGATGGACTTATCGCCGTCAAGTTTGACGTCGGTAAGGACGAAGCCGCCCGCGATGGAGCCCTCGATGTTGAAGTCGCCAGTGAGCCCGATTTTTTCAAGCGTCTTGGACAGATATTTTTCGATGCCCCAGCGGGCGACTGGGCCGTTGACGAGAAAGGTGAGCAGGCCAAGAATACCAAAGAATAGCACCCAGCGACGAAGCCTGCGCTTGAAAGGGCGCTTCGGCTTGGGTGCTTGCTCTGGTGCCGCCTTACCTGGTGGTTCGGCTGCTTGGTCTTTGCCTTCAGGGATCACTCGAATTTATGGAGAGCGGGAGCTGAGATCAGTCGTCGAGCGTGAAGCCAATTTTCAGCGTGACCTGATAGTGAGCGACTTTACCGTCCTCAATGTGCCCGCGAGTCTCAACTACCTCGAACCAGCGCATGTTGCGGATGCTCTCGCTCGCTTTCGCAAGGGCCTGCCCGATGGCTTTTTCAATGGACTCTGGTGATGACCCGACGATTTCAATTTTTTTATAGACGTGATTGGACATGTCTAGAGCCTAGCAGCTTCATGGAACTCGGCAATCGTCCATTTTAGGATTCCGGAAGTTCTGGGAGCGCATTGAGGAGCTTGCGATAGCGCTTGTGATCGAAAGGTTTTCCAGACTTCAGCATGTCGTCGCTGACGACGGCTAGGCAGCAGGCGATCAGTTCCTTGATCTCATCTTCTTCCACATCGTTGCGACTTTGCAGCCTCTCGTAGGTCTTGCCGACGTAGCCGGTCTCTGAGCTTTCGAGTTGCTGGTCTACGGCGGGCAGCAGGCTTTCAATGAGTTCGTCCAAGCGGTCGTCTTCTTGCATCAGGCTGACAGGCTAGCAAGCACAGGGGTGCTGATACCAACTCAAAAAACGATGTCGGCCAAATTCGCGCTCGGCACTGAGATGAAGTGGGGCATTTGTCGGGCTGGCGTCCTGCCTTGCTTTTCACTCAGCGTTTGACCAAGCTTCCCTATGCTTGGTCGTCAGCACCCCTTCTTTTTCGCGCATCTTGGTTGCCGTGCTATTTGCCTGGTTCTGCTTTGGGCCATTGGCAGCTCGTTTTCACTTGCGGCGGAGTCTCCGGAAGAAGCGCTTGATGAATATCTTTCTAGCCTGATCGACGATTCTCTCGAGCTCAAGGATACGGCCATTTCACCGTTCTGCCCACCGGCCAAGAAGGGGGCCATTGCCGATCGGGTGAATGCCCTGCGAGAACTGTTGCTCGATGGCAATCTGATCCCCGGTGATGAGGGCAAGATGACTCGCTACCAGATCATGGAGGTCAAAGTTCAAGATGATCTTGGGGTTGGGTTGATCAGCTACCAGCGCCGAAGTAGGCCTTTCTCCATTCAAATCCAGAGCTTGGGTTTGGTGAAAGATGAAGGTGAATGGTTGGTTGCTCCGATGCCTGGTAGTTTCAACGATACCTTGATTGGTTTTGATAGTGATCGCAAGGCGGCGGCTGAAGAGCTACTGCGCTGGGCAGACGGAGCCATCAACGAACGTGGGGCGACGATTGCTGCGGAAGGGGCGGAGAATTTGAAAAAGTCCTTGCGCGCGGTTGAGGCGAAATTACCCAAGAAAGAGGCCTCGCCGTTTGAGGTGCTTAGTAGTTTCCGTGAGGCGATGCAAAGCGGCGACCTGATCTTGGCGATGGCACATTGCCTTGATTCCTCCAAGTTGCTTGAATCCGAGCTTATTCCAGAGGGATTTGAAAAGGCATACCTCTATCTGGATATTTCCATGACTTCAGAAAAGGCGACGCCTCTCTGGAACTACCTGGTTCAGTCAGGGGCCGTAATATCGGAGGCAGAGACCGATGAGATGAAAAATGAGGCCGAACTGAGTGTTTTTCACCGCGACTTTCGAGAGCAAACCCGATTCCAAGTGAACTACGACTTTCGCAAGCATGATGGTCGTTGGTTGCTGGTCATACCGAGTGCTCTCCAGGAGGGTGGCGAGCGCAGTCGCTGGCAAATGGCCGAAGAGCAATCGGAGATGATCGATGAGTATGGCTATTCTTGCCTGGAGGCAGCGCTGTTGAAGCAACGAGATCTAGTCGATTTCGATAGTCCGGAAGCCCTCGCCAAGCGCTGTCAGGAGATCCTGACCGCGAGGAATTTTGAGGACCTGATTTTTCTACTCGAGCGGGTCAATCCACAGGTGGTGAAGGAGAATCTTTCGTGGCCGGGAGATCCCATGTGCCTGAGCTTATTGAGCGACGTGACGAGCTACGAGAATGCGGTCTATGAACCAGCCTTCGCCGATACAGTGGATCGCTTGGCGCTGTCATGGCGGCGGGCAGAGCTCGGCTCCACTTTGAAGGTGCTCTCGGTGCACTTAGCCAAGTCGGAGACGGTGGCAACCTGGTATTGGGCGGCAATCGATACGACCAAGATTGAGAAATTAACGGTGCAGTCGATGAATTTCGTTAAGAACGGAGATCGATGGATGGTGGAGACTGATTTTACCGGGGATTCACTGGAAAAAAGAAGAGCCGACCTAGCGAAGCTGTCCCGACCGCTCAAGGAGCTGCGTAAGACAGCTGAAAAAATGGCGCTGAAGGAAGTGGCCGAGCGGGCGAGCTTTGTGAATTTCGTCGCAGATGGGGCAACTGATCAATCCAATGTGAAGACCTTGCGAAAGGCGTGGAGTGAAATGCTCGCCAAACTCAAGAGCTCAAAAATCGAAGATTTGCACGAAGATTGCGGTCTGTTGGCGGGCTCCTTGGAAAAGAATCCGGAGCAGGCCCTCAGCGATATGGGCAATGTGCTCCGCGGACTGAAAATGGATGCACCAAACTTTAAATCAGTTGAGGTAGGGGTCGATGGGGTCGTCGGGGTGGTCTCGGCATCGGTCGTTCTCGGGAAGGAAAATTCCCGCAGCCCATTTTACGTCTTTGTGCATGAAGGAGGCCGCTGGCTACTGGTTCCACAGTTTCAACTCGAGGTTCCTAGCAACTTGGGTCGCCGTCTGCTCAATCGGCGAATTTTTGGTGAAATGAAGGAGATTTTGGGCGAAGAGCGCTTTGCCAAAATCGAAAAAATGTTCCTAGCGCATTGCGAGCGCTTGCCAGTGGAAGAGTTTGCGGCACCTTAAGCCCCATGACGATGGTTCTGCAGCATGCGATGGAAACGGCCGGGCGCCTTGAGGCCTCAGTGAAGAGTGTGGTCCGAGGTCAGGCGGATACCGTTAGGCAAGTCCTCTCTTCTCTGGCTGCCGGGGGCCACGTGTTGCTTGAGGACTATCCTGGCACGGGAAAGACGACTTTGGCCAAGGCCATTGCAAAGTCGATCTCAGGCGCCGACTTTAGCCGTCTGCAGTTCACTCCGGATCTTCTGCCCAGCGATATTCTGGGGGTATCGATTCTTGATCAGAACTCCAACGAATTCCGTTTCCAGCCGGGGCCGGTGTTCACCAATGTTCTGCTGGCGGATGAGATCAACCGATCATCGCCAAGGACCCAAAGTGCCCTGCTGGAGTCCATGGCCGAGAGTCAGGCTACGATCGAGGGGCAAGTTCATCGTTTCGAAGGGCTCTTCTTCGTCATCGCGACTCAGAACCCGGTTGAATTTCGAGGGACCTACCCTTTGCCTGAAGCTCAGATGGATCGCTTTTCCATCCTCTGCAGGCTCGGTTACGTCGGGCTCGATGACGAGCTGGCGATCTTGGATGAACAGCGCTATCAGCACCCGCTAGACAAGCTCAATGCCGAAGTCACTTTGGATGATGTGGTGGCTCTGCAAAAAGCGGTCAGCGAAGTGAAAGTCGCTCCGGAGCTCCAGCGATACCTTGTCGAGCTGGTGCGCCGCACCCGTGAACTGGAGGAGGTTCAGCTAGCTGCCTCGCCACGAGCTTCGCTGGCGTTAATGAAGCTTTCACAGGCCCTATCCTTGTTCGAGGGGCGCGATTTTGTCACGCCGGAGACGGTTCAAGCTCTGGCGGTTCCGGTAATTGCTCACCGCCTCGTTGTCGAGCCGGAGGCCCGGTTCGCGGGGCGCACGCCCGAGGTAATCGTTCGCGAGCTGGTGCAAGAGCTTGAGGTTCCCATCTGAGCGGGGATTCGATATTGCCAACAAAGGCTTCACCTGCAAAACTCCAACCATGAGTTTAGCTGTATCTTTGACCCGTAGCCTCCAAGCTTGCGCCTTTTCGCTAGCGATTGGGTCATTTATTACCCCGCCCGCCTTAGCTGATTACCAAGCCCCTGACCTAGAGAAGCCCCTGATGGGCAAAGGCAAGCTCGGTCTGGATGCCGATGCCATGCAGAGCCTTTCTCGCAGCATCGTAGGTCTTCAGGGCTCCGAAGAAGGGTGGACGCCGAAGGTTCAGAGGCGGCACGCTAAGATCGTCGCACTGGCGCATTTTCTCGATCCCACGAGCGAGCTCGTTAAGAAGCTAAATTCCGAACTGGTTAAAGGGGCTAAGCTGACATCGGTTGACGAGCGCCGCCGTATCGGTTCATCTAATCGGGTTTGGCAAAACATCCGTTGGCTCAGCTCCAAGGAAGCGGGTGAATCTTCGAATTTGCTGGGGGCTTATCTGATCGACCTGATGATCGAATTTGATCCTGAGCATCCTCTCGCTGAAAAGCATGATGTCGATGGTGAATTTGGGCGATGGAAGGCGGTCGTGCCGCCCCTTCGCGACTTCGGTGGTGGTGAAGCCGTCGCTGATAATGGAGATCAAAAGGAGACTCCCAAGGCACCAGTAGTTGATGAACCTGCGGCAAAGCCCGATCACCCCCCGGCGGAGACCAAGCGAGTTGAAACGGCATTCCCCCGGCACAAGGGGCCCGTCATCATCCACGGGATCGGCCGCCTCTACGATTCTCAGCGAAAAAATACCTACCCCACTGTGATCGAATTTGCCGTGGAAGGGTATGGGAAACAGGACGATCAGGGTGACTGGGAATTCCGTTTTAGCCCGAACCCAGACGATAAGGCTAACAGGGTTTTGGAGGAGTCCAAGAGAGCCTTGTTCCGCCGCTACCGTCGCTCTGGTAAGGCGCGAGTCGGGGTGAAAACGAAATTTGTTCTCAGTCCCGGAACAAGCACGACAGAGGCGATCGAACTTCCGATCGTGCTCGGGCTTGAGGGCATGGTGAACAATCAAAAGCCTCGGAAAGACCTTATCGCGTTCGGTTCCGTTTCCGATGACCTGAAGATCACCGGTGCCAATTCATGGTGGTCCAGCGTCAAAGCACTGCGCGCTAAAGAGGGTAGCGAGGGGAGGGTATTATTGGTGCCAGATAATATCGCAGACGAATTCGTCAATATCGTCGCGCTCAACGAGCCTGAATTTTTCATTCGTTATGAGTGTTTCCGAGTTAAAAACCTAGACGAAGCCTATGCTCTGACCTTCGGAGATCTGCCTGCCGGCGCTGCCAAAGCGATGGACCTCTTCGATGATCTGCAGAAGGTCGCTGCGACCAAGAGCATCAACACCCTTGCGAGTAATCGATATGTTAGAGCTAAGCTAGAGGAAGCACTTAAAGCTTCCCCAAACTTCCTCTCAGCTGAAATGCTACTCATTCAAGGGAGCGGACGCCGCCCTTCAAAGATCAGTCGCGCCACTTTGGCAAGGGAGCTGAGGACCATCATTTACAGGGTCGACTCGGCCCTTAAGGTTGGACGTGACAAGATTCGCGATGGTAATCGCGCTATGAAGGTCTTCGATGCTGCTCGTGAGGAGATTGATGGTCTCGAAAGGCACATCGACTCTTCGGATCGTGAATTTTATTCAGAAGGCATCGGCGTGATCAACTATCTTAGGACGATTGACCGGGAAATTCGGCTTTCGGACAACGATAACAAAAGCGGCGATGGAACCATTCGCAAAGCTCAGGCGGATTCAGATCGGTTGAAAGCCAAGATCAGAGAGGCGCTTGGTGAGGAGGATCCGAATCGCCTCATCATTCCGAAATAGGGAAGTTTAGGGCTTTTCGAAGATCATAAAGTGCTGCCATGGTAGGTCGTCTTTGGTGGTTTTCCAGCGCAGGCCCGACTTCTCAACTTCACGAATGGCTTGAGCTTCGGTCATCTTGTGCAGTGGCTTGATTGGCACGTCCTTATCCTCACCCCGGTATTCTAGCAGGAGCAGACGCCCTCCTGGTTTGAGTGCGGAGTAGATCGAGTCCAGCATCTCTTTGGGGTGTGAAAACTCATGATAGGCGTCGACAAGAAGAACGGAATCCAAGGTATTCTCGGGCAGTTCAATGGTCTCGACCTTGCCGAGGTGAGTCTCGATGTTCACCACCCCGAGGTCGCCTTTCCTTCTCTCAAGAAATTCTAACATCTCAGGCTGAATATCCACTGCCACCACGGCACCGTCTGGCACAAGCTTCGCCAGTTTGAAGGAATAGTAGCCCGAGCCAGCTCCAATATCGGCAATACGATCGGTGGCCTTCAGTTCCATCATTTCCAGTGCTTGGTTGACACCTTCTTCGCTCTCCCGTTCGTCTCGCTCAAGCCAGAAGAGACCGCGATGACCCATCACTTGAGCGATTTCTCGCCCTTCGTAGAACTTGCCTGTGCCATCTCGGCTAGCCTCGGCAAAGGCGTAGATCTCACCTACAGGCGCAGGCGGGCCGTCGGC
>CAXIBU010000045.1:0-16393 GCA_964021555.1 uncultured Verrucomicrobiales bacterium
CAACAAGACCCACGGGCGTCGGGGGACGCTGTGGCACGGGCGCTTCAAGAGCGTGCTGGTCCAAGGTTCCGATCGCTCGGAGGATAACGACGGTGGCTACAGCGAGGCGATGCGGACAATGGCGGCCTATATTGATCTGAATCCGGTGCGTGCGGGGCTGGTTGAAGATCCAGCGGAGTATCGCTGGAGCGGCTATGCTGCGGCTGTGGCGGGGCAACGACGTGCGCGGCGCGGGATCAACCAGATCATGGGCGCCGGGGTGAACGGCTGGGACGAGGCGGGGGTGGCGATTAGCTATCGCCGGTTGTTGTTTCGTCACGGGCTGGATAAGTCGTGTATAAGCCTTCGGCCACACGACGGTGCTCAAGAGGAGGCGGATACTGTGCAGGAAAGTGTAGCGAAGGCTGACTTTACTCGGGAATCATCGCCTGCTTTGACCCGTGGGCTTGCCTTTGGTGAGAAGGACTTTGTGGAGGAGGTGTTTTTGGAGAATCGAGAGCACTTTGGATCGAAGCGGAAAACGGGGGCTAGGACGCTTGATGGGGTGCCGCGGGGGAGGCTCTATGCTCTGAGGGAGATACGCCGACGGCTTGAGTAGGGGGCATGATGCTCTCCTAAGGTTTTGAAAAAACCTTCTCCATAAGGGCTGGGATGCGCTTTTGTTCGGCTTTGAAGGAGTTGGGGGGGGTGGATTGACCTTTTTGGGGGCTGTGTCTAGGGTCGTGGCCGAATGAAAAAATTCCCTGCTCACTGGCAAATCCTGCTCGCTCTTGTGGCCTCGTCTTTGACGGCGATCTTGTTTCGAAATTTGCTGGGTGAGGCTGAGGCTGATTCAGGGGCGGGAGCCTTTGTGGTGCAGACGCTGAAGGTGATGGGGCTGGTGGGGGACCTTTTCATGACGGCGCTGAAGATGGTGATCGTGCCTCTGATTGTATCGTCGGTAATCGCGAGTATCTCGGGGCTGGGGCAGGTGAAGGGTTTCGGGCGACTGGGGGCGAAGACGCTTGGTTTTTATGCGTTGTCGACGGTGCTGGCTGGTGTTGTGGGGCTGGTCTTGGTCAATACGATCCAGCCAGGGCTAGTCGATGGTGCGGCGAATGTGACGATCCAAGAGGCATTTGAGAGCACCAATGCCCAGGCGAGCGACGAATTTCGATCCCGTTTCGAGGACAGGCAGTTGGATCAGGCCAAGGACTGGACGGGGATCTTTCGCAAGATGATCCCTTCCAATCTGTTTCAGGCGGCGTCCGACAATGGCCAGATGCTTGGCGTGTTGTTTTTCAGCCTGCTGTTTGCGGTGGTGATGACCCGACTGCCAGACCAGCAGATGGCGACCCTTCGCGGAACCATCGTCGGCATCAATGACGTGATGTTACGGATGACCCAGTGGATCATGAAAGCGGCGCCTTATGGAATTTACGCCCTGATTTTTCCAGTGGTGTATCAGGCGGGGGCCGAGGTGTTCGGTCAGTTGGGTAAGTATTTCGTTACCGTCATCATCGCGCTAGGGATTCACTTCTTAATAACCTTGCCCCTGCTGCTGAAAGTGCTGGGACGAGTGAGCCCTTTTGCTCACCTGAAGGCGATGCGAGTGGCTCTTCTGACCGCCTTTTCCACTGCTTCTTCGTCGGCTACCTTGCCGCAGACCTTGTATTGCGTTGAGAAAAATTCCGGGGTTTCCAAGCGCACTTCCTCATTCACCATTCCGCTTGGGGCGACGGTCAACATGGATGGCACGGCCCTTTATGAGTGTGTCGCGGTGATCTTCGTTGCGCAGGTGATGGGCATGCAACTGGGCTTCGGTGAGCAGGCGCTGGTCGTGCTAGCGGCTCTCCTGACCTCGATTGGGGTCGCGGGGATTCCCTCGGCCTCGCTGGTGGCCATCTTGCTGATCTTGCAGAACACTGAAGTGCCAAATGCGGAGATTGCCATAGCGGCACTATTTGCCGTTGATCGTCCGCTGGACATGCTGCGCACTGCGGTCAACGTCTATGGCGACTCATGCGCCGCTGTCGTCATCGCGAAAAGCGAGGGCGAGGTGCTACTGATCGAGAACGAGACTGCTTAGGGAGTCCGTTCCCTTGGATTAAACGCCGTATTCGGCCCATGAGCTGGTGGTTTCCCAAATACGCACGGTATCCAAGCGGACGCAGTCGCGCAGTGGGTATTCACCGGTCGGAGCTTTGAGGTGATTGACCATTGCTTGGGCCATGGTCTGGTAGATCACTCGGGCCATGACTTCGGTGGTCGGATCTTCGTTATCGAAGCCGATGATGCGCTCGCCGTAAGTTGCCTTGAAATCCTCGAATTTGGGATCCGAGGTATTCATGCACAGCGCGTGATCGAAGGAATCGACAAAGTCGCCGATCAAGAGCTTAACCAGCTTGAAGTCGAATACCATTTCGCGGTCATCCAAGGTCTCCGCGGAGAATACCAGCTCGACTTTTCGGGTGTGACCGTGAGGAAAGCGGCACTTATCCGGGTGCTTGGTCAGGAGGTGACCTGACTCGACCTCGATCATTTTGCAGATGCGGTAGCGCATGGTGTCGGTAGATAAGCGAATTTGCCGAGAAGTAAAGACCTGCTCACTCGGAGAGGAGAGGTTCTAGCGCTTTCAAGTAATTTGCCAGCTCGGGATCCTGGCGAATTTTCAGAGCGCTCTTGATGGCGAGGGCCGCATCTTGGTAACGCCGGAGCTGGACCAGAAGCCGACTCTTGGCGACAAAGGCATCGAAGGAATGGGAATCGATATTCGAGGCTTGCTCGAGCAGAAGCAGCGCTTTTTCAGGAGCGGACTTGGCCTCGAGATCGGCGAGTAGGATAAGGGCTTGGCCGTTGAGAGGGTTAGCTTGGCTCAACTTGACCAAAATCTCCTTCGCTGGCTCTGCTTTGCCTTGTGCAATAAGAAGGCGCGCCTCGAGCATTTGGTCGCGCTCGGCTTGTGCCTTGCTGGGGCTGGTGATTTTTTCACGCCACTGGCTGAGGAGCTTGTTTGCAAGTTCCAGCTCATTGACCACGAGCGCGGTGCGAATGGCATCTTGAGCGCGTTCGGCTTGATCCGGGACGAGCTCGGCAAATGAGGCCATGAGCTGGTCGGTGGCTGGGTCTATCATGCGACGGCGGAGCATCAGCTGACCGAGAATGAGACGGCGGTCGAGGCTGAGGGCACCGACTTTGTGGACGAATGCCAGGCTGCTGGCGGCTGCGGATTCGTCACCGAGGCTGAGAAGGATATCGGATTTGACCAAGTGCAGGTCGATGCGCGTGGGGGCGAGTGTGAGCTGCTCATCGATGATTTTGAGGGCTTCGTCGGAACGTTGCAAACGGAGCAGGGACTGAGCCACCCCGAGAGCCCAGTTGGTATTTTCGGGATCGAGAAGGAAGGCCTGCTGGTAAGCCTGGAGCGCTGAGCTGGCTTGGTCCTCCTGCAAGCGCAGAAAGCCGAGCATGCCGAGTGATTGGGGATCCTGATCGCCGAGTGATAGCGAGCGGGTGAGGTGCGTGAGAGCGGTCTCGGGCTCATCGAGACGCACCAAGGTGAAGGCCAGATTACGGTGGGCGCGGCGGAATGAGGGGAACTTCTTAATCGCGGCTTCGAAGTTTGACTTGGCCTCTTCCAGCTTGCCGAGTTCAAATTCGAGGTTGGCTTGGTTGAAGAGCAGTGGTGCCGACTTTTTGGTCAGGCTACTGTCCTGCAGGAGCTTCAGTGCTTGCTCGCGCTTGCCTGCGGCGAGGGGGCTCTGGAGTGAGACCAGCAGGGCGCGTTCTTCACTGGAGAGAGTGGGCTCAATCCGCGAATTTGGCAGGTAGCTGCCATTGAAAGAGGAGAGGAAGCTGGCGTCCTTCCAGTAGTCGGACTGGAGGGGCAGGGCCTCGGCTCCGCGGGAGACCGCAAGTGAGAGAAGGGTGAGGCAAGTGAGAAAAGACTTCATGAAAATTAGCGAATTTTAAGGGGCCAGCGCATGACTGCGGTCACGGCTTGGCCGTTCTTCTTAGGTGGCGTGAAACGAGCGCCGTTAGCGATCCGCGTCGCGGCGTCGCGCAGCTCAGGGTGGCTGGCGGAGACGATGCGGCGCAAGGAACTTCTGCCAGAAGGAGAGATGCTGACCTCGACCATCACGGTTCCTTCCGTAACCCCTTTGCGAGGAAGCGAGCGAGGAAAGCGCACGGATGGCACACTGATGACCCTTGGTTTGCCATCGAGCTCGCCAATGGAGTAGCTCGACTTTTTCGGTGGGGCGGGGCGGGAAGGAGCTGGTTTGGTTCGGGTGGGTGCAGGAGCCGCCTTGGGCTTGGGCGGGGTCCTTGTGGGGAGGGCTGCGACTTGGGTTTCCAGTGAAAATTCTTCGACCCCTAGCTCCATCGGCACTGGTTGGTCAGTGGTGGCCAGAGTGGGCGTGTCCGGGTCATCGGTCGGTAGCAAATTCGGCACCATGGCCATCGGCGGTGGGGGGACTTGCTCTTCGGGCTCGGTTTCCGGTTCCGGCGGTGGTGGTGGCGGTTCCTGCCAATCGACCAATTCCACCACGCGCAGCTCAATATCGTCGGTTTCCTCAGGCTGAGGGCTGAGAAGACGCGTCAGGATCATCAGCCCTAGCAGCACCAGTGTGCAGGCTAAGCCGATCAGGATGGAGAAAAGTCGCATGAAGGCCGACACGAAACCCTAATTGAGACTGAATCGCAATAAGAAAGGTGTTCTGGCACAGGAAAGAAATGCAGGGAGTTAATGGGAGAGCGGTGCACCATGGAAGTTAGGTGGTTTTTCGCAGTTCCGAGGCAGACTGGAGAGAATAAAAGTAATCTTTGTTTGGACATCAGGTAGCCATTCCCTCATAAGTGTCAGCTCCGTAACTTCAGTCATTTGAACTTCCATGAAGCGTTTTTACCTTACCTCACTTTTCGTCTCCTCCCTTGTTCCCTGCCAAGCGCTGGACATTCAATTGAACCTTAGCCCGGGTTTGCAGGGCAATGCGGCTGCAGTTGCAGCATTCGAGAGAGCCGCGGCGAATTGGGAAGCGGTTTTGGCGGATGATATCGTTGTGAACTTGGATGCCGTCTTGGAAGATCTGAGTGCCAATGCAGATCCCTCGGATGATAATGTGCTTGGTTCGACTTCTTCCTCCACTTTGGGCGCTGGCTACGACGTGATCCGCACCCGATGGGTCGCCGATGGCGGTTCGAATTTGATTCCAACTGCTGTTCAGTTCTCTGCCAATCTACCTGCGAACTTTAACAACGGCGACGACACCAATTTTGGCCTTTCAGGCAATATGGTTGCAACATCAGCCAACCTCAAAGCAATGGGGTTCACTGGGATTGACGGAATTACAGGAGGGGTTGATGGAACGGTGACCTTCAACAGTAATTTTAACTTTGATTACGATAATTCGGATGGCGTGAGCCCTGGTTTGACAGATTTTGAGACGGTGGCGACCCACGAGATTGGTCATGCGCTTGGCTTTGTGTCGGTGGTTGATTCGGTCGATGGGGCGATTCGCTCGTATGATCAGTTCGTCGCAAGTGGCGGGACTGAAGGAAGTGATACGACTGGGAGCCAGTTTCCGGTGACTCCCGTGGATATCTTGCGCTTTGCTGATGCGAACCTCCCTGGTGATGATCTGGCGTTTACCAATGGTGAGCGCGAGCTTGCTCCGGGTGTCGCAGTTTCATTCGTCGAGCCCGATACGCAGGCAAGCTTCAGCGCCTCCACTGGTGCTTTCAACGGTGACGGTCGCCAGGCCTCACACTTCGAAGACGATGACATTACAGGGGACACGATCGGGATTATGGACCCGACCTTGGCTAGTGGAGTGGCCTACGGGATTTCTCCATCGGATTTGATGATCTTCAGATCGATTGGCTATGAGCTGACAGCCGTTCCGGAGCCGACAAGTTCTGTGCTGCTTGGTGCAGGTCTACTGATCGGAATGCGCCGTCGGCGCGCCTGATTAGTGCCTTTTCTTTCGGCGCAGCTCATCGGTCTGCGGCGAGTCGCACCCAGCGCAAGTGAATGGGGGAGGTGATCTCGAGCCATGGGTTGTCGTCTGTGCCGCGGTATTGAAATCGGGCGCAGATCGGGTGGGTCGCATTGGCGGATAGGTTGGCGAGGATCATTCCAGGGCGACTGTCCTGTTTGACCCAGGCAATGCCGGTGAAAGCGCGGTTTCTGGAGATGACCTCGTAGGCTTTCCAGCCCGGCTCGATGGGGATAGGCTGAAATTCGGGTGCAATCTGCCGGAGGTAGGCTCGCATCTCGATGGGCGACTTTGGTTTCTCGACGCTAAGAGCCTCCCAGCTCATTTCCCCCCAAGCTACCATTGCCTCCCAATGGAGAAGCATGCGTTCTCCATCGGCTTCGAAGGAGACGTCGTGGGTGCGACCTTTGGTATCGATAAACCGAGCGAGCCACACTGGCTGTGCGGCAACCTGCATGCGGCGGACTTTTTCCAAGCGCAATAAGGGGGCTGTCTGGCTGCGACCCTCTCCTCGGAATTTTTCGAGTCGGTTGGCGCTGACTTCGCCGCCACTGAGATGCTTGGAGATGGTCTTGAGATCGCTTCCGGGGTCGAAAATGACTTTGAGGGTAATTAGAATGGCTTCCCTCGCGCGATCTTCAGTCCAATCGATGACCTCGACCTCATGTGCGCTTGGAACTGAGGAAACGGGGGCTTCTTCAGACGACGAGCTTTTCATCAGGTCGACGCCTTTCCATAAGACCAGGCTCGCGACCAAGATGGCCACCATCAAAATGATGCGGATCACCAGAGTCTTGAAGGAGCGATCGGTCATCGCTTTTCAGTCGCAAGGGAAACTTTCTTGGCTCCGGCTTGAGAGGCGATGTCCATGACGGCGACGAGGCGTCCGTTGCGCCCGTTGGTATCGGGGCGAATGATCACGGGGGTGTCTTCGTTATTGCGCAGCTTGCGTTGCAGGACACTGCGCAGGCCTTGCAAGGTCAGCTGTTGGCCTGCGTGGTAGATCTGACCTTCGGCAGTGATGGCGATTAGGATGCTTTGCTTCTCGAGTTGTTGAGAGCTGGCGGCGGTCGGCTTATCGACCTCGACTCCGGTCTCTTCGAGAAAGACGGTGGTGACGATGAAGAAAATGAGCAGGATGAAAACGATATCGATCAGGGGGGAGATATTGATCTCGCCACTTTGGCTGCCGCTGTCGTTGAAGTGTCGGAATCGGCGCATGAGTTAAGCGGTGCTTGTGGATTGGCCGAGACGGGCGATGTGATGATGAAGCAGGCGCTGAACTTGAGATTCAGTGGCCTTTGCCTGGGAGATCAAGAGTGCGGTCAGGATGGCTGCGGGGATGGCGATGACGAGCCCGGCTTGGGTGGTGATGAGTGCTTCCGAGACGCCGGCGGAGATTTTTTCCAGCGGCTTGGCGGCGCTGGAATTGGCGAGGCCAGAGAAAGTCAAAAGCATGCCTGAAACGGTGCCGAGCAGGCCAGCGAGTGGGGCGACACCCGTGAGGATCAGCGCGAAGGGGAGTCGGCGCTGGATAAAGGCGAGCTTGTCGAGCTCGAAACTGGCGAATAGGTGAGTGAGCTCGCGCCTGGTCTGTGAGACTTGAATTTCCTGCAACAGCTCAGGGGGCAGTTCACCGCGGCGCAGGTCGCGCAGTTCGATGAGCCTGATTCCGACCCGAGTGAGCGTCGAATAAAGTAAGATGCCGAGCACCAGAAGGGCCCAGAGCGCGAAGCCGCCCTGGCTGGATACGTGTTGGAGCTCGGTGATGAATTCGGTCATTTGCGTTTCAGTTCGTCGCGGCGAAGTCCGTTGACGAGGGTCAGTCCCAGTTGCTCGGTTGATTGCAAGATGCCCTGGCAACGGCGGCTGAGCATGGCGTGGAGGATCAGGGCGGGGATCGCAACGACGAGGCCGAAGAGGGTGGTGATAAGGGCCTCGGAAATGCCGCCAGCGAGGGGCTTGGGATCGCCGGAGCCGTAGATCTGGATGACATTGAAGGTGCGAATCATCCCGGAAACGGTGCCGAGCAGTCCGAGCAGGGGCGCGGTGGCGGCGGTGATGGCGATAAAGGGGAGCCACTTTTGGAGGCGTCCATTGACCCCGATCATGGATTCGTAAATGACCTCTTCGACGACGTCGGCACCAGCATCTGATGCCTCCAATGCTTGGCTGAGAACTTGTGATGCGGGGTGGTTGGCATTCTTGGCCAGCTCGATGGCCTCTTCCTGCTTACCGCTGCGAAGGGCGCTGAGGATGCTGGCGATCCAGCCCTCTTTCGGATTCCGAATTTTGGCGAGTTGGGCGAATTTGATCAGACCGCAAATGGCCGAGATTAGGGCGATGAGAAGGATGGGGTAAACCCAGGCGCCACCCTGTTTGATGAGGTCGAGTGGGCCGCTGTCGAGGTCGTCGAGAGCCTTCGCAGCGCCACCGGTGAGGTCGAGTTTGAGCGAAGCTTCCTGTCCGGAAACGAGCGCGGCGGCAGCGCTGGGCGCGGCATTTGAGGAGATCTTTGGAATCGAGTCAGAGCCCTCGTGGACCTGGCCGCCCGCTTGGGAATTGGAGAAAATCGTCAGTGGTCCGATCAGAGCGGCCTTGCCTTGGAGTTCGCTGCCATCTTCGGTGACGGCGCTGGCTTCGATGATGCGTCCGCCGAGTAGGGATTCGATGCGGTCGAGGGCGGAATCAATGACTTTGCCCTGAGCGGCGAGGCGCTCTTCGACGGGCTTGGAGGGATTTGGCTGATTGGCGAACTGTTCCTCTAGGAGTTTGGTCTCAACGGGGTTGGCACGAGTTTTGATCTGCTCGGGAAGGTCGCCGATCAGGCCGCTGGTGTAGTTGAGGTCTTGCTTGAGGCTGGCGAGCTGGCGTCGGTCATCGGCGAGCGCTGCATTGCGATCTTCGCGGCTCATGCGTGCGAGCTCGGCTTGGCGTCTCTTGGTAATGAGCTCGCTCCGGGCGGCCTCGAAGGCAGTCGCGAGGGCGGGCTTTTCTTTGGCGATTCGAGTGCGGATCGCGGTGAGCTTTTCCAGTGACTTGGCGAGATCCTTCTTAGCGGATTCGAGGGCCTGCTGCCAAGCGGGCTGGGCCTGGGGAGCTGGTGGTTCTGCGGCATCTTGAGCGAGACCACTGGAAGTGAGAATGCCAAGAGCGAGGATGAGGCGAAAGAACTTCATGGTTGCACTTGGAGTGGGAGTTCAACGAAGTCCGGGCGCTCGTCCTTGGAGGCGACGGCGAGCGCACGAAGGATGCCATTGGCGAGCTCAGGGCGCTCCGACCACTGCCAACCATCGGGGCCAGGTTTGCCGATTCCCGCGCTTTTGCCATCTTCGCTGGCGTAAAAGGCCTGGCCGAGGCCTAGGTAAAGCGTGCGGACCTTCATGCGCTTACCAGCGACTTCACGAATTTCCGAGAAGGTCGGGATGGTCGCGTTAAATTCGTCGGCCGAATTGATCATGCCAATCAGCGCTTGAGTGAGCTCACGCGGGTTTTCAGTCGCGCTCAGGTCGGTGAGCATTTCGATCTGGTCCTTAGTGGTCTCTCTCAGCGGCTCGGGGAGGCGCTTGGCGATGGCGGCAGCGCGAATTTGAAAACCCGCTAGGTCTTTAATGAACGAAGCACGGGCCACGCTCAGAGCCGCCGTTTCTGCTTGAAGGGCCTGCTTCTCTTCATCTGCATTGCGCGAGGATTCACCGGCCTTGGCTAGCAATTCATCGAGCTGTTGCAATTCGGCACGGTGCAGGGCCAGTAGCTCCTGCATGCGCGCTTGATCCGCCTGCCAATCCGCAAGCTCTCGTGAAGCAATCTCCTCAGTTTGGATCCATTGCTGGATCGTTTCTCGGAGCCCTGTGGCCGCCGCTTGATCAGCGGCTTTGTCGGCTTCCTGGGCCCCCAGTGCAAGGGTGCCGAGGAGCCAGATGGTGGTGAATCGACGCATTGTTGAGATTCATTCTCATTAAGCGTTTGAAATTGCAAGTCGGATGATTAGGTAAATGGGTTTGCCAGACGCGTCGACAGCTTCGATGCTCGGCGCATGAGAATTTCAGTGCTAGGGGCAAACGGACGCTTGGGTAGGGCATTTGTCCGAATTCTTGAGGAGCGTCATGAGGTGACGGAGGTGACTCGGAAGCAGCTCGAATTTTCCGATGAAGAGGCGGTCGCCGCGTGGGCGGAGAAATGCGATGCCGAATGGGTGGTCAACTGCGCAGCGATCAGCGGGCTGGAGGCGTGCTTGGATGACCCTTTGACTGCCCACCTCGTCAATGCGCGCGCGCCCGAGCTGATTGCGGGGGAGTGTCATCGACGGGGAATCGCATTTCTTCATATCAGCACTGACTACGTCCTCGATGGACGCCGGCCCGGTCGTCATGATGAGACGACCTCATGCAAACCCGTTAATGTTTACGGGCAGAGCAAGCTTGAGGGCGAGCTGCGGATCCAAGAGGTTTCACCATCGGCGTGGATTAGTCGGATTTCGTGGATATTCGGGCCGGATTTACCGAGTTTCCCGCATCAGGTGCTTGAGCGGGCGATGCAGGGCCAAGCCCAGCAAGCAATTGGGGATAAATTCTCGCTACCCACGTTTGCCGACGATTTTGTGACGGCATGGGAATCCTTGGCGGTTTCGAAGATCGATGGGGGCGTTTACCAAATGTGTAATGAAGGAGAGCCAGTCTCTTGGGCGGATATTGCAGATGAGACTTTGAGGTTAGCCGCTGACCTAGGCGCGCCTTTAAAAGAATCCCTGATCGAACGCACCTCACTCAAGGACGCGCATTTTTTCCGAGACAAGAGGCCGCCGCACACGGCGATGGCCTGCAAAAAACTGGCGGACATAAGGGGTGCATTATTGAGGCCATGGCAAGTAGCGCTTGGTGAGCACCTCGGTGACTTGGCGGACGATGGGTGGAGGCTGCCGTCAAAGTAGAATTTATCGATGATGAAGAAGTTATTTGACAGCAGATCTCACAGAGGCTCTTGTATAGGTATGCCAAAGGACTCAACCGTTGTGTCCTGAGAGACTTAGCCGTCTGGCTCTTTTGCTGCTACATCAAACGACCAATCCAAAAATTAACCATGAAATCATTCATTACCACTGCCTTCGCACTTGCTGCGTCACTCACCATCGCATCAGCCGCCTGCTCCGGAGACGGGTGCAAAAAAAAGAAGGGTGACGGCGACGATCCTGCCCTCACTACAGCCTCTATTGTTTCCGTAGATAAAGAAGCCTGCAAAAAGAAAAAGGGTGACGGAGATGATCCTGCTCTAGCGAGCGCAGCAGTCGACCACACCGGCTGCAAGAAAAAGAAAGGTGACGGCGACGACCCCGCTTAATCTTATTCCTACATTTCGGTGTTTTCCGAAATCAAAAGCCGCTCTCGCTTTCTGCTTGGGCGGCTTTTTTGTGCCCTTGAAAACTCTGAAATTTGGATTTCTGAAAAGACAGTCATTATTTTTGGTAGCTTTATTGGATTTTCAATCCTCGGCTTTCAGCGCATGCTCCTTTCCAATGAAATCCAAACACTTTTTGTTACCTCTCTGTATTCTGGCTTCGGTGTCACTTGTTTTGACTTCCTGTGGAACCAGTTCCGGCCAAGGTAAACTTGCCCCTGGCCAATACGAATGGCAGCCTGAGCGCTCTCCCAATGGTCCGCTGCTTGTGGTTGTAAGTCTTGATGATCAAACTGCCTACGTCTATCGCAATGGCGTCCAGATTGCGCGCTCGACGGTTAGCACTGGTCGCCCCGGTAAGGAGACACCGACCGGAGTGTTTACCATTCTTCAGCGTAAAGTTGAGCATGAGTCCTCCATCTACAAAGGTGCTCAAATGCCATACATGCAGCGCCTAACTTGGGGAGGGATCGCCATGCATGCGGGTCAACTTCCCGGCTATCCTGCCTCCGCGGGTTGTGTTCGACTGCCCTTTGAGTTCTCTGAAAAAGTCTATAGTGTGATGCAGAATGGGTCCACGGTTGTCATCACCAAGAAGGGTGCCAGCCCTTCCCGGTCAGCACGTCCCGCAGACATCCTTCTCGCCAGTAGAACTTCAGACCAGCAGAATATGGCCATCCCCAAGGGGCGCGTCGTTTGGGAGCCGGGTAAGAGTTCTTCGGGTCCATTTAGTATCTTGGTTAGCTATGCTGATCGCACCGCCTATGTCTGGCGCAATGGAATTCAAATTGGGCAGTCTCCCATTGCCATCTCTCCTGGAGCCAATCCTCCAGAAGGTGTATTCATGATGTTGAATGGTGAGGAGCCAGCTGACCCTAGATTCCCTGGATTGAAAATGCACCCTTGGTCAGTCATTAGCCTTGATGGCGGTAAGAGTGGCGGTGACGCCGTTTCAACCATACGCTCTCAGATCCAGTTGCCCGACGAATTTCGCACGAAGCTCAACCGAGCTCTCACGCCTGGCACGATCTTAGTCAGCACTAGTGAATCTAGTAACTCTAGCACCCGTTCTTCTGGTGATTTCACCATTATGACCCCAGAGAAAAAGCGTTGAGGTATTGATTGGATTCCCAAATAAGAGTGAGTCAACCCTAGCTGCTCGTGGACAGCAATGTTAGTGACAACGGGCAAACTGAATATCTGAGCTAGTTGAGCTGCGATGCACGTGATCGGTGCATTTTGGGATCGATCACCGCTTTTAGCTCATCTAGTCCACCCTGCCATTGGAAGAGCTTCGCTAGGTCTTTCAAAGTCGCTTCCGACTTACTAATCAGCTCATCGAAGTGGATACTCTGCGCTGGGATACCATTTCCATTCAGCCACACCTTTGCATTGCGAACTTGCTGGTGGTAGGCCCTTGCAGGGTCGGCTGGACGTTCAGTTTGCTCTGCGGCGGTGCCCAGACGACTCATCATCTTCGCCTGTGAATCACTGACTTCGATGAAATCGCGCTCCATGAAGATCACACGGTAATTGAGACGAGTCACTGAGCCATCATCCGCAGCAATTTTCATTGGCAAGCTAGCCAGAAGGGGGGCAACAACCTTGAGAACCTTGCCTTGGGCATCCTGCACCCAGCACCGCTTCTCAGGGCTCATCAAAGAACCGACTTTGGCATGCTCGTAATAGCCTTTCTGGTTGTTTTCGTCTGCTTGACGCTTCTCGTCCGTGAAGGGGGCGAGCCCCATGGTATCCAAAAGTTGCATCATCAGCGAGGTGCCAGACCGAGGTAGCCCGGACACAATGGTGATTACCTCGTTGTCAGCGACTCTACTGAATGCAGCTGAGTCAGCATTTAGTTCGGGCGTCAGCCCCAGTCCTGCACCGCTTTGCGAGGTAGGTTGATTACTTGCCGTAAGCTTCCCTTGGCGCAGGTCAAAGGCCTGCTGCCTAGCCTGGTTCCTCATTTTTCGATAGAGCAGAGCGGTATGCGGGTCGTGATGGTGCTTGGTCGCAATCTGTTCAAGCATCCGCAGCGCGGCTGCCGCTAGAGGTGTCTGTTTGACACAAATCTGAAAGGCCTGCTCGGCTTCCACCATCCGGCCGCGACGATATTCCGCCATTCCCAGGATGTAATGTGCCCGCGGCTGAAAGTGCAGAAGCTTGGTTGACTCCGCAGCAAGCTCCGCCGCCTTGGCGAATTGGCGTTGCGCAAGCGCCGTCCGAGCTAGTCCGAGAAGAGGTCCAGGCGCCTCGCGGTCGAACTCCAGGGCCTGTTCGAAACACTTAGCGGCTTCGGAGAATCGGCGCAACTTCTGCAAGATTTCGCCGCGCAGCGATAGTCCATTGCGTCGGGCCCCGTATTCGAAGTCCAGTTTTTCCAACTTCGAAAGAGCTTCCTCGAAATTCCCCTCAGAGAAATGCGCTGTTGCTTCAAGATACCGAAGAGAAAACAAATTCGGCCGCGCCTTGCCGAATAGTTCGCGTCGCTCAAAGGAAAACTTTTTCTGCTTGGCTGGCTCCATTTCGGCGATCCTCTCTCGGTCCAGCTTCCGACCCTCTTCGGTATCAAGTCCGAGTTTTTTTAGTTCTTCGACCGCCAAATTCGCTTCTTCGATACGCCGATCTGCCACCAGAGCCACCAAGTTAATCAATTCCTGGGTTCTATGCAGCCTCTGGTAGCAGCTTGCCAACTGGAATCCAAAACGGTGCTCCATCGGCCACTTTTCGTAAAGGCGCTCGAGAACTAGGACAGCCTCCAGATAGAGCCCGCCATCCATGTAAGCTTGGGCCAAGTTGTAATCGAGCTCACGCACGGTATTCTCCATCGCCTTGCCCTGATCTTCATCCGGCTTATCAATGTAGCCAAGGGCCACCAACTGCTCGAGAGCGGCTTTAGAATCTCCAGCAGAGATCTGCCGATCTGGCGGATGCATCCCGTGATCACCCTCCACGTCGTCCCAGCTGGAGATTGTCTGCACCGGTCGAGCTTGTTTGAAAAAGTCGTGCAGAACCTTGCCGTCCATGTCCTCTCCGACTGGTAATCCGCGCAAGTGTAAGATCGTTGGGCAAATATCGAGCAAACTTGCTCCATTGACTTTCCCTCCCCGCTCAATGTCCGGCCCCATGCCAACCAAGATCCCAAATTGTCGATGCTCCGCCGCTGGTCCAGCTGGTTCACGTGGCACACTCTGCAAACGGAAGTCATCGGGGTGAAAGCCGTGGTCGGACAACAATAGGACATTGCAATCATCACCTGCCAGACTTAGCAAAGCCCCAAACATCATGTCGTGATAGCGGTAGCCAGCCTCGACGACGTAATTGTAGACCCGATAATCAAAGTCGTTCACATAAGGCCGCTGCGGCGGGTGATATTTCATGAAGCCGTGACCAAAGTGATCGATGGCATCGTAATACACCGCGCAAAAGTCCCAATCTTCTGCCTGCAGCAGCCCCGTAGCGGCGGCGTGAATGGTTGTGCAATCCGCAATGATTTTGGCCAATGACTGCAAACGAGGGTCCTTTTCGACTCGTTCCAGTTCTTCTCGGCTCATCCCTTCCAGCCCTGGTAAGAACGGGATTACATCATCCTGAGTCAGTTCCGAGGGGTGGAACCGTAGTTCCCTGAGCGCCGCCTCCAGCCTTTCCGGATGAACTGTTCCTGCCTTCATCGGCCAGTTCTCACGGTCATTTCCGACCGCCCGTTGGTAATCGTTGGATACCATGATGCCGTGGCTCAATGGCTCGGCTGGATTCGACGGCCACCAACCGACCGTCATTGTCTTCTGCCCCTCCTGGTTCAGGATATTCCAGATGGCCTTGGTTGATCGGGACAGATTTGTCACCGGGCGAATGCCGCCAGTCACCGGATCCGGCTCGCTGAAGCCATGAATGCCATGCTTGTAGGGACGTTTTCCCGTCGCGATTGATGTCCACAAAGTCGGGCTTAAAATGGGATTGAGCGTGGCAATGTTGCCGTGGCACCCGTCATCCATCATGCGCTGAAGGTTTGGCATTTTGCCTTGATCGAGCAAAGGCTTGATTACCTTCCAGTCCGCGGCATCCCAGCCAATCACGAGGGTTTTTGCATTCATTATCTGCGTCACCTAAAAGAAAAAAAGCCACCCCGACAAGTGAATGCCAAGGTAGCTGAAAGAAACCGGAACTTGAACTCTCTCAAGCCACGCGACGGCGGCGAGCGAGCAAGACCAGCGAAGATGGTTCGAGGACGGTTTGGAGAAGCCTCAAATACTTTCTCTCTGGGGTTGAGCTATGGCGCGGGGCTGGTTACTGAGGGGCATGCTTCAATTTTCGATTCAAGATGTTCAGGTGGGTCAGGGAAATCCGTTTTTCATTTTAGGGCCCTGTGCTCTGGAGAATGAGGAATTTGCCTGGGAGATGGCGCGGTCAATTAAAGAGATCGCGACCCGTTTGGATATCCCCTTTGTTTTCAAGGCCTCGTTTGATAAGGCGAATCGGACCTCAGTCGATTCGTTCCGTGGACCTGGCGTCAAAGAAGGCACGCGCATTTTGGGTGAAATTGGAAAAGAGCTGGGAGTGCCAGTGACGACCGATATTCATTCGGCGGAGCAGGCGGAGATCGCTGCGGAACATATCGATCTCCTGCAAATTCCCGCATTTTTGTGTCGGCAAACAGACCTGCTGGAGGCCTGCGCGAAGACCGGCCGGGCGGTAAACGTCAAGAAGGGTCAGTTTCTTGCTCCGTGGGATACTCCTCCCATCGTTGAGAAACTCAAGAGTTTCGGCTGCGATCGATACCTTCTCACTGAGCGGGGCACGACTTTCGGTTACAACAACCTGGTGGCGGACATGCGCTCGCTGTATTGGATGCGCGAGCAGGGAGTGCCGGTGATTTTTGATGCGACCCACTCGGTGCAACGTCCTGGCGGATTGGGTGGCACGACGGGTGGGGACGGTGTTTTGGCCCCCGTTCTAGCGAGAGCTGCGGTGGCGACTGGTGTGGATGCGGTGTTCATGGAAGTTCACAAGAACCCAGCCGAGGC
>CAXIBU010000046.1:0-16243 GCA_964021555.1 uncultured Verrucomicrobiales bacterium
GATGAGCGCTTGACCGGGCATCCTAGCCGCTGCAAAACAAGGGGAGATGTCTGAAGTCCCAGCCGTAGAAATCAAGGATCTGCACAAGTCCTTCAAGCAGCACCTGAATAAGGAGCGTTTCGTTGCGGTGCGCGGAGTGAGCTTGAAGATTGAAGCTGGCGAGGTCTACGGCCTGATTGGGCCGAATGGTTCGGGAAAGTCGACGACGATGAAGGCTCTGCTCGGCCTGCTGGCTCCGGATCGTGGGACGTGCGCGGTGTTTGGGCGCGATAGTTTGCGGGTGGATAGCCGTTCGGAGGTTGGTTTTTTGCCAGAAAATCCGTATTTTTACAAACACCTGACTGGTGCCGAGACCTTGGCCTTCTATGGCAAGCTCTGTGGGATCAAGGGCAAGGCGCTGAAGAGTAGGATTGAGGAACTGCTGGATTTGACGGGCTTGGCTGATGCGGCGAAGCGTCGGGTAGGGGGGTATTCCAAGGGGATGTTGCAGCGGATCGGGCTGGCCCAGGCTTTGATCCAAGATCCGAAGCTGCTGGTTCTTGACGAGCCGACGGCAGGGGTGGACCCGACTGGAGCGCGGTTGATCCGTGACCTGATCTTGGAGCTGAAATCGCGCGGGAAGACGATTTTTCTGTGTTCCCATTTACTGGAGCAGGTTCAGGAGGTTTGTGATCGGGTGGGGATCATTCATCGGGGGCGCTTGGTGAAGGAAGGCGAATTGGATGACCTACTGGCAATCACCGACCAGACCGAGTTAGTGCTCTCCGGTGGCAGTCCTGAACTGTTGAAGCGCTTGGAGGAGCTAATCGCGAATGATCCTCAGGCCTCGCTTGAGCGAAGTGGTAATCCGCGAACGACTCTCGAGCATTTGTTTATCGAGCAAACTCAAAATCAGGAGAAATCATGAGTTCTAGATTTTCGCTAAGCCGGATCTGGACGATCGCGACGGCAAGTTTCACCCAACTGGCACGGATGAAAGTGTTCTACTTTCTGGTGCTGTTCGCCCTTTTGTTGGTCGGGGTGAATTTCATCCGGATGAACGAGATCATGGGTCCAGAAATTCAGGGGATGCTTGAATTAATCTCTTTGAAGAGTATCAGCCTGGGAGCAATGCAGCTTTTTGCGGTATTCTTTGCGATTGCGGCGACCTCTTTGCTGATCCCCCGTGACATGGAGGATCGCACGCTCTACACAATCCTTTGCAAGCCAGTTCCAAGGTTGGATTACCTGATTGGCAAGTGGTTGGGAGTGGTCTTGTTGATTGGTGTGTGCCTGGCGGTGATGGATCTGGCGCTATCGATTAACTTGCATTTTCGGACAGAGACGGTGGTTGCCGAGCAGGCGGCTAGGATGAGTGAAGTCGGATTCGATGCGGCGAGCCAGGATCGGTTCTTGGATCGAGTTAGAGAACAAGGACCTTCGCTCAGCCTGCAGTGGGGAGTGGCGACCATTTGGCTTGAAGCGATGGTCATGGCAGCGGTGGCATTGTTGATTTCAACCGTCTCGTCGAGCACCTTGTTTGCGATGGTTGCGAGTTTCTGCGTGTATGCGATTGGCTTGTTTCAGGCGGATGCCCGAGCGGTGGTCTTGGAGGGCGATTCTTCGTGGTTCCAAGAAGCGATATCCCGAGTGGTTGCGTATTTGTTCCCTGATCTGCAATTCTATGGGGTGGTCGATGCTACGGCGAGGGGCGAGGCCTTGCTCACGGCTGACTTTGCACGCTTGGCGGGGATTAGTGGGGTTTACGTGGGGATTTACTTGGTCTTGGCGTGGTTTATGTTTTCCAAGAAGGAGTTTTGATCATGAATCGAGGCTTCGTTCGCGGTGGTATTTGTGTGCTGGTTTTGTTGTTGGTCGGTTTCTTTCGGGTCAGCTACGAGGATTCGGTTCACCGTGATTTTCGTGAAAAGCGGTTGATTCCAGAGCAGCTCAACGCCAGCACACGTGAGAAACTCGGGCAGCGCGGGGCCTTTATCGCTCTGGGGGGACTACGATCACTTGTGGCGACCTGGCGATCCTTCGTGGCGCTGGAGCACTTCACTAACGGCGATTGGGTGGAGCTGGAGAAGGAGTATGATCTGATTACGACACTGAGTCCTCATAACGAGTATCATTGGGCGACCGGTGGTTGGCATTTGGCCTACAATGCCTCTGGTTATTTTCAGCAACAGCAAGGGATGTTGCCCCAGCAGAGGGAGCGACTGACGAAGAGCTACATTCGCAGGGGGCGTCAGTTCTTCGAGGATGGAATTCGTAACAATCCCGAGAGCTGGCAGTTGAAGAGCAAGTTGGGCAATCTCTACGCTGATGAGGAGCGCTATCCTGATTATGAAAAGGCGGCCGAGCTATTCTTGAGCGCGGCGGAATCAGATGATGCCTTGGATTTTTACAAGAGAGCTGCGATCTACGCCCTAGCGAGAGTGCCAAGCCGCAGACAAGAAGCTTACGACCGGCTTTTAGTGGAGTGGCAATCTCCTGAGAATCGTTTGCCGATGATGCAGGCCCTACGGTTTGCACTTCAAGAGAACCTAAACGTTCCTGCTGAGCAGCGTCTGATGATGAAGGACATTTTTGGTAGCCCGAGGGAGGCGTATTTCCACTTGAGCAATTATTACCGGAGAGGAGACAGCTTCCCTCAGGACAAAGTCTTGGAGTCGCTGAAAGCTCTTGAGGAGTCGTTGAAGATCCCAGCGGAGCGCAGTCGAATTCCACCAGGTGCGCAATGAGGGGAATTTTCTTAGGATTTTCAGTTTTCAGCCTCCTAAGAGTGAAAATATTGCCATAAAAATCCGTTTTTGCGCGGGAATAAGCTTTTCCCTTGGCTTTTGAGGTTTTATCCCTAGTCCCAAGGCATGTCGAAACGGCAGCACCATCGATCATGAAATTCGCAATTTTCGGAGATATCCACGCCAACTTAGAGGCTCTCGAGGCTGTTCTTGAGGACACTAAGCAACAGGGGGTGACTGACTACATCTGCATGGGTGACATTGTCGGCTACAATGCGAATCCCGCTGAGTGCCTCGAAATCGTTCGTGAAATGAACTGCCCTGTGGTCAAGGGTAACCATGACGAGGATTCTTCAGGTGACCATAGCCTCGAGATGATGAATCCAGTCGCTTCCGAGGCACTCACTTGGACTCGACTACAGCTTTCTGATGAGCAGCGCGAATGGCTCAAGCGCCTCCGAATGGTGCGCCAAGTCTCGAATTTTACTATCGTTCACTCGACCTTGGATCAGCCGAACGCCTGGAACTACGTGACCAACAAGTTCGATGCGATGTCGAACTTCTCCTACCAGTTCACCCAGCTCTGCTTTCATGGGCACACTCACGTGCCAAAGGTTTTCGTCAATGAGCCAAAAGTCGCCCAGCTCGATGAGCTCGACGTGACACTTGATGACGGTGTGAAATACTTTGTAAATGTTGGATCAGTCGGGCAACCGCGTGACGGTGACTGGCGCGCGGCTTACACGATTTATGATTCCGAGGCTAATCGGGTCTACGTCCGCAGAGTGGAGTATGACATCGCGACGACTCAGCAGAAGATTATTGCTGCCGGGCTACCCGAAATGCTTGCCTCTCGTTTGGCTAAGGGCAACTGAGCTTACTTGGTGTTCGCTAGCCTCTGGCTCCGAACCCTCAGTGGCAATCGCGCGGGAAGGAGCAAAATCTTGCTACCAGACGAATGCCGCCTGGTAGCAAGGTATTAGGATTAGTCTTTGAGTGAGCGAATACCGCCCTTGGCATTTCGGATCTCGACAAGCTTGGCTTTCATTGCTTCTGCCCGCTCAGCGTGTTGAGAGATGATATTGTTCGCCTCACTAGGATCTTTTTCGAGATCGTAAAGTTGGTCATTCCCTTTCTTTCCAGGAGCCATGATGAATTTCCATTGTCCTTGGCGCAGTGCAAGACCACGAGCCTCTTCGACGGTGAAGTTCATGCCTTTGGGATCCTCCCCGAGTAGGGCAGGCAGAGCATTTCGGCTGTCGATCGCGTGGCCGCTAGGAATGTCTTGATCGAAGAATGTAGCGAAGGTCGCGAGAAAGTCGATCTGGTTCATCAGAGCGGCTGACTTGCCAGGCTTGATCTTCGCTGGCCAAGTGACGATGAACGGGACACGAGTGCCACCCTCATAGATCTGGTATTTTCCGCCACGGTAGATTCCGGAGCCGTCATGTCCCTGATCGACTTCTTTGGTAGAGGTGTGGACGACAGTGCCATCTTCGTAACCGTCGTCGTAAACCGGGCCGTTGTCGCTGGAGAAGATTACCATGGTGTTCTCAGTGAGCCCTTGAGCTTCGAGTGCGTCGAGGATCTCACCGACGGCCCAGTCGAATTGAACCATCGCATCGCCGCGGTAGCCCAGTTTGGTCTTACCTTGGAATCGAGGGTGAGGTGCACGTGGGACGTGGATGTCCTGAGCTGCATAGTAGAGAAAGAATGGCTTGTCCTTGTCGCGCTTTTCTAGAAACAGCTTGGTGCGATCGACAAAGGTGTCGGTCATGGTTTCGTCGTTCCAGAGGGCCGACTTGCCACCCCACATGTAGCCGATACGTCCTATCCCATTGATCACGCTATTATTGTGACCATGGCTGCTCTGGTAATAAGTCATCGCTGAGCGATCCTTCTTGCCGTCAGGGTAAACCGTGGACTTTGAGTCAGCAGGAGGTGCCTTGCCGACATAGAGAGGATCGGAGGGGTCTAGGTTGTGAACTAGATGGTCGTCCAAGTAGACGCAGGGAACTCGGTCATTGGTCGATGGGAGGAGGAAGCTGGAGTCAAAGCCCACTTCGATAGGGCCTGGCTTCACCTCTGCATTCCAATCCACAGGTTTGCCCTTTTCTCCGATCCCGAGGTGCCACTTGCCAACGATCGCGGTCTGGTAGCCTGCCTTTTGAAAGACCTGTGGCAAGGTCAACTTGTCGAGGGGAATGGTCAGCGGGGCATTGGGAGGTAAGACTCTGATATTATTGCGGAAACCTTGAACGCCAGTCAGAAGTGAGTAGCGCGATGGGGTGCAAGTCGCCGCGCTACAGTGACCATCGGTGAACATTAGGCCAGCTTTTGCCAAGCGATCGATATTGGGTGTGGGGATCAACTTGGAGCCGTAAACACCGACATCTCCGTAGCCAACGTCATCCCCGTAAATGAGGATTACGTTGGGTCTCTCCGCTGCTGAGAGGCGAAAAGCGGATGTGGCGATTAAGGCGATGGAGAGAAAATTGGATCGGAATTTCATGATTAGTTAAGAGGTATACTTTGCCCAAGGCATCTTTGTTACCAAAATTTGCTCAATATGACAAAGAGATTACAGGGGGACGGCTGCCTTCTAGTGGGATTAAATGACCTTATTCGAGATTAAGCGATGAGCCTTTAACTCAACGAGGCAAATGCCGCGAGGTAGCATTGGTATCAGAGTCGGGGACGAAGCGGAACTCCTCGGCGAGAGATTTCCATGAGTAGGGGATCAGCTTGGCTTTAGCTGCTGAAAGTTTGACGGGCACCCTTTGCAGCTTTGAATTAGTATCCAAGGAGCAACCAGAGAAGGCTTCGAGAAACTCTGGAAGCCATGAAGGAGGGGAAGATTCTTTTGGGCTTGGTGACCAAAAGGTGAGCCCGCTACTTGCCCCATAGCCGTGAGATGTGACGGCGTGACAAGCGGATTCGCTGAGATAGGTGAATTGGCCAGCGATGCCAGGGTTGAGAATTTGGCTTCGATCTTGCGATAGAACAATCAACCGAGAATACGGGGTGCGCGCGCGCCATTCGGTATCGATGTCGCAGTAGGTTAGCTTTCGAGAACCCCGCTTGATGAGGTTGTATGAGCGTTGACCGACTTCTGTTTCAAGTCCTCCTCCGCTGAGAACAGGAGCCAGCTCTTGGAATGAAAGTCGATCCATGATTCCTGAACTGTAATCCTGAGATTCCGAAGTAAGGAGAGATCGGCAAAAGGCCAATTGCTCCTTACTCAAGTCTTCCCTCACAGAAGGGTCGTTCCGCTGGATCGAAAACCCTTCGGTGGCGGTGAAGACGAAGACGTTCTCATAGTCCTCGTGAAAAAAGACAGGCGAGGGAAGCTCCTTGAAGGGCAATTCGATCCGCTCCGGGACTTTGTTGAGGTGGGTTGCCAGCGAAACGGACAAAGCTGCCGCTGATTCCAATCGTGTGAGTAGCGCCCAATGATTGGCGGGAGAATGGAAGAGCAGTGTTTCTCCTGGACGGCCGAGGACTGATGTATTCATCTCGGGAAGATTCAGTAGGCTCAGGAGATAGGCTGGGTCCGAATCCATCGCAGCTACTTGATCCGGAGCAAGCACATTCACCAGAGCATAGCTTCCATCATCGGACATCGAGCTCGGCATGATCTGGTAATCGATGGATGGCATTGAAACGAGTCCTCCTTCGATACGAGCCGATTTCTTTGACTTCACATCACCAGCGAGACGAGCCTTTGACTGTCGATCGGTATCCGGCTCGACAATGAGACGCCGAGTGTCAGTCGGATTCGCATAGAGAAAGGTATCGTAGTCATCATCCTCTGTTTGGACGGACCAGTAGCGTGAGAAACCTTGCAGGTTGATCTGGTAGCTCACTAGAGAGGCATCCTCGAGGGTCCAGAGTTGCTTCGACCTTTGGTCGTAGAAGATTGCCAAGGGTGACGCTAGGGTCAGAATCCTTGCCGCTGCAATTGATTGCAAATCGCCCCCTTCTCTAGAGGTGAGCTCTTCGGGATAGCCAAGCTCCTCTAGTCGATCACTTTCGATCAAAAGGGTGGCGGTATCGTTGTGGACGAGGATGAATTCCTCTGAAGGATCCACTAGAATTCCCAAGTCACTTCCAGCTCCTGCGGACGCGAGTCTAACTCTCTGAGGCTCGCCTCCTAGGCTAATGGCATCAATGACGACGTCGCCATAGTAGGTTTGGCATTCGAGGATAAGAAGGTTTTTTGATTTGAGAAAATTCCATCGATAGACGGGAAATCCGTCGACCACGATCACGCGGCCATCAGGGAGGGCAAATTCATTGGTTTCCCAGCGAGCGACTCCCATATTTCGCATGAGCAAGTCTTCGGGAGTTTTCGCACCTTGATAGAGTGCTTGAATCTGTTTTTTGATCTCTTGCGGGAAATTCCAGATCTGAAAGAGATCTTCCTCTTCGGCAGGGATTTCTTCAACTTGGTCGATCCACTTGAGGTAAGCCTGTCGATGGGGGCGCTCGGCGTATGGATCGAATGGTTCCAGCTGAGATTTGCCCAGTGCCGTGGTTCCTGCTCTGATCCGCAGGTCATTCGTGTAATCGATGATCTCAAGTTCGCCACTTTGAGGGAGAGATAGAAATTTGTAGTTGCTGTCAGGCTTATTGAGCAAGAGCCCCTTTAGTGGACCATATGACTTAATCTTATTGGTCTCAAGCTGGCAGCTTTTGAGTAGACCATCTTCATCAAGGAGCAGTAGCTGTTTGCCATCAGGCGAGAACGTCGCTAGAACCGACGACTTGCCTAAGTTGAATCTTTTCTGTGGGAAGTGAGGATTGTGGTGGGTGATCAGAGACCATGCTAGTTGGGCGGACTCATGATTCTGATGGTGGTTTTTCAAGGAGCGAGAGAGGTAGGCAAAGGCCTGGCTAAGCTGGTCTTGCTGGACGCTCTGCTGGGCGAGCGAAAAGTCTGCTCTTGAAAGGCTGAGAGCCGTTTCCTTTTCGGCATTCTGAGCCCTCTCCTTTTCAGTGTTGGCGATGTTTGCCTGCCGTTCTGCTCTCTGGCTTTCTTGCTTGGCAACCAAAGTCTGACGTTTCGCAATTTCGGCCTGTTCCTTGGCAAGCTTCTCCTGAGCTTCCGCTGTTAAGCGTTGCTTTTGAGCTTCTTGGTAACTTGACTCAGCTAGGAGTTGGCTTTTCTTGGCCTGCAGGGCGAGAAATCCAGCAGAAATCGCAAGAATCGCAAATATTATAGCTGTTGCCGTGAGCAGCCGACGCCTGCGCCGGGCCTTGGCCATTGAGATGCGGATAAGGTCTTGCTCGATGGTGCTCAGTTGAAATCTGCCGCTACTGGCAACTTCTTCTGCTGCGACCAAGCGACCTTCCGATAGCAATTGATTTTTATCTCGCTGACTTTCTTCCCACAGAGAGGCTGCATCTGACAGGCGGTGGCGAGCTCTCAAGAGAAACTCGTGCTGCTTGATCCAGTTATTTAATACAGGCCAGTGAGTGATCAGGGCCTCGTGAGCAAGAGCAACCGTGGACCGCCCATCTTGATCGACATCGGTGACCAGTAGTTTAGCTTCGGTGAAACAGTTCAGAAAGTCTTCGCAAGTTCTGGTGGAGCCATTCTTTTCACGAATGGCTTTGAGGTCTTCAAGTGAAGCACGCTTGCGGGTGGCCACTGCTCCGCCTTGATCACTCAGATTGACGAGTTCACCAAATAGTAGGTTGATTGCTGATTCGCGATGTTCTGGGGCAAGTTTGGCGTATGTCTCCTGTGCGCGGCGAGCAATGGCTCCAATGATGCCGCCCATTTCGTGATAGGCCTTCCAGGTGAGGCGGTTTCCGTCTCGTTGCTCGTAGAGCTCTTGAAGAGTGAATTCCAAGAGAGGCAGTGCGTCTGGCTGTTGGGCGGCCTCTTGATAGAGACTTTCACTCAGTTCTCTAGCGTCGGTGGTGGATTTCTCGAACTGAAGACCGGCGGCCAGAGCGGGGAACCGGATCATCTGATGAAGTTCTGGCAACTCGGGCGGACTCAAAATGTAGTCGCCACCATGTTTGACCAATCGGTGTAGGTCAGGGTAATTGGCAATTTTTGGGAAGTATTCACTTCGCATCGTCGCGACTACCCAGACTCTACGACTCAAGACGAGGGCTGCAATAGCATTAAAAAAGCGATCGCGTTCGAGATCTGTCTGGTGATTGGTCGTGAAGACTTCCTCAAATTGATCAACTTGGAGTAAAAGGGCCGATCCCGGATTCAGAAGGTCTAGGGCGCTTGTGATGGTTGAAACTGCAGCTGCAACCCGATTGGGTGAGTTTAGATATCGAGTGAGGCTTGCTGCGTCGCAGGGTTCCTGGTCTGTCCCGAGTTTGGCTTGATACAAATTTGGGATGGCTTTGAAGAGCTCTCGAACCAGGCGTTCGGTCAAAGTTCCATGTCCTTGGCCAGGTAGTAAAATGGCACGTTGCCAATGGGGCACCTCTCGGATGTAGCCCGGCGCGATTAATCGGGGAGCCAGGCCTGCTCGCATAAGCGACGATTTTCCGTAACCACTTGCACCATAGATCAGGAGAAAGGGGTGTCCTTCCGTGTAGGCCGCCTTCAATCGCTCAAGCGTTTCGCCAATGGCCCGGTTACGACCAAAAAACAGCGCTGCATGCTCGAAATCAAAGTGGCCCAGTCCCATGAAGGGAGATCCCTTGATGGGAATGGGATGAATTTCTTCATGAGGTGCCAAGTCCGCGTGGAATTTGATCCATTTTACGACCACTCGTTCCAGGTGTGACTCCATGTTCTCTTCAAACTGCTTAAGCGTCTGGTAGGTTGAGAATGATCCACGGATCGTGCCATCGTCATTAAATAGAAAATCATCGAGGAAACTCTTGAGCTTCAGCTCTTGCTCTGCCGCCAATTGCTCCGCTTCCGGGTCGTCGAGCTTAGGTCGAGGCGACTCTCGGCGGAAAAGGTAGACGTTTGGTGTCGCGTGGTCGGGGCCGAGTTCCTTCGAACGTTCTTCGAAAACTCTACAAGCTTCGACGAGTTCCCATTCGGTGCCTGAATCGAATTGGCTCCCATCTTCTCGGTTGAACTGAGAGGGCAGTGGCGAGCCGAGACGGGACCAGAGGACGCAGACGAAAATTTCGCAATCCCCCGGATGGATCAACTCCTCATTGAAATGTGCGGTGGCTCGCAGCGGTTCCTTCTCCCAAAGAACTGGTTCCAGCCGAACGAAATTCCAGTAGCGCGATTGGACTCGTTCGATG
Source organism: uncultured Verrucomicrobiales bacterium (assembly GCA_964021555.1). GTDB lineage: Bacteria > Verrucomicrobiota > Verrucomicrobiia > Verrucomicrobiales > Akkermansiaceae > CAXIBU01. Next base: position 9,966 of record CAXIBU010000046.1, read on the forward strand.
ATGGCCCCTAGCATAGAACGCTCGGATTGAACGTCGCCAGGCGATGAGATGAAAATTCGAAGCGTCTGCATGGGAAGAGGGGAGAGGGGGGGGGATGTTTGAGTAAAGGCCAAGATCTTGGTCACATCCAAAGCAAGCTAATGCGGTATTCTGAAAGAAGGCTGGCGTTGACTTTAGCATTAGTCGCAAAAGACTAACAGATTGAATTGTGGCGGGGCTTGTCGATGTCAAAAAAAAGCGCCGCGGCCTTGGGGAAGGCGCGCGGCGTTTGTAGAGGTGAGTTTTGACGGTCGCTTAGATCATGCCGTGGTAGGCTTGGATCGGAGTAACTGTAAGTTCCTCATCCTGCAGAGCCTTGATGGCTAGAACGGAGGCTTGGGCCGCGCTCAGGTTGGTGCAGTGGGAGACTTTGTTAGTCACCGCTTGTGAGCGGATTTCAATCTCATCGGCGCGAGCTTCGTGGCCGGAAGGCGTGTTGATCACAAAAGCGATCTCACCATTTTTCATCATATCAAGAACGTTCGGGCGCTTACGCTCGGCTAGCTTGTAAACGCGGGTGGCGCTGATGCCTTGCTCGATGAAGTGCTTGTAGGTTCCGCCAGTGGCGATGATCTCGAAGCCGAGTGACTCCAGGTCCTTGGCAATTTTAGCGGCTTCCGGCTTGTCGCGGTCGTTGACTGAGATGAAGACCTTGCCTTCGGTCGGGAGTGGGTTGAAGGCGGAGATCTGAGCTTTGGCGTAGGCCATGCCGACGGAGGAATCGATGCCCATGACTTCGCCAGTGGACTTCATTTCCGGCCCGAGGACGATGTCGATGCCTGGGAATCGTGGCCATGGGAAAACGGCCTCCTTACAGCAGAAGTGTTCGGGAACGATCTCTTCGGTAAATCCGAGGTCGGTGAGCTTGTGGCCGACCATGACTTTCGCTGCCAACTTGGCCAAAGGAACACCGATGGCCTTGGAGACGAATGGCACGGTGCGCGAGGCGCGTGGATTGACCTCGATGACGTAGAGTTCCTCGTCCTTGACTGCGAACTGGATGTTCATCAGTCCGTGGACTTTTAGTTCTTTGGCGAGGTCTTTCGCGCCGCGAGTGATTTCGGCTTTGATGTCATCGCTGAGAGAGAAGGATGGGATCATGCAAGCGGAGTCGCCCGAGTGGATACCGGCTTGCTCGATGTGCTGCATGATGGCTCCGACCACTGAGGTCTCACCGTCTGAGATGCAATCGACGTCGACTTCAGTGGCCCCTTCAAGGAAGCGGTCGACGAGGATGGGACGATCAGGTGTCACGTCGGCGGCCTCGCGGATGTAGCGGCGAAGTTCTTCGTCCTTGTAGACGATCATCATGCCGCGCCCGCCGAGGACGAAGGAAGGGCGAACCAGAACTGGGTAGCCGATGCGATCAGCGATGGCAACGGCCTCGTCTTCTGAAACCGCGGTCCCAGCCTCGGCCTGCTTGAGGCCGATTTTGTCGAGGAGGGCGGAGAAGAATTTGCGATCTTCAGCTTGCTCGATGGACTTCGGCGAGGTGCCGATGATAGGCACGCCGTGACGCTCGAGGTCGGCGGCGAGGTTGAGTGGTGTTTGGCCGCCAAACTGAACGATGACGCCGTCGGGCTTTTCTTGATCGACGATGTTGAGCACGTCTTCGAGAGTGAGTGGCTCGAAGTAGAGCTTGTCGGAGGTATCGTAGTCGGTGGAAACGGTTTCGGGGTTCGAATTGACCATGATGGTCTCGTAGCCGAGCTCTTTCAGGGCGAAGGAAGCGTGGACACAGCAGTAATCGAACTCGATGCCCTGACCGATGCGGTTAGGGCCACCGCCGAGGATCATGATTTTCTTTTTGTCGCCGCCACGTGCTTCATTTTCATCGCCGTAGCTGGAGTAGAAATACGGGGTGTAGGCCTCGAATTCGGCAGCGCAGGTATCGACCAAGCGGTAACACGGGATGATGCCGAGCTTCTTGCGAGCGGCGCGGACGGTATCGTGATCGGTATTTTGGAGTCGAGCGATCTGAGTATCTGAAAATCCGTAGCGCTTGGCTTTGCGGAGCTCGTAGGCATCTTCGAGAAGATTCTCGGTGCTGGCGATTGCCATGCCTTCGTCGACGATGGTCTTCATGTGGCTGAGGAACCATGGATCGATTGCGGTCATGTCGAAGATCTCTTCGATGGTGAAGCCATTTTCAAAAGCAGTCTTTAGCCAGAAAACACGTTCGGCATTTGGCACCATCAGCTTGCGCTCGATGTCCTCGCGGGATGGCTCTTTTGGCTGTTTGCCGTCGAAGCCGAAGCCGGCGCGACCGGTTTCCAGTGAGCGGAGTGCCTTTTGCAGGGATTCCTTGAAGGTGCGGCCGATGGACATGGCCTCGCCGACTGCCTTCATTTGAGTGGTGAGAACGGAATCGGCAGCGGGGAATTTCTCGAAAGTGAAACGAGGCACCTTGGTGACCACGTAATCGATGGTCGGCTCGAAGGAGGCGGGAGTCTCGCGGGTGATGTCGTTGCTCAGTTCATCGAGGGTGTAACCAACTGCGAGCTTGGCTGCGATCTTGGCGATGGGAAATCCGGTGGCCTTTGAGGCTAGAGCAGAGGAGCGAGAAACCCGTGGGTTCATCTCGATGACGATGCAGCGACCGTTCGTTGGATTGACCGCGAACTGGATGTTCGAGCCTCCCGTTTCCACACCGATCTCGCGGATGCAGGCGAATGAAGCATCCCGCATGATCTGGTATTCGCGGTCGGAAAGGGTCTGAGCGGGGGCGACGGTGATCGCATCGCCGGTATGGACGCCCATGGGATCGAGGTTCTCGATGGAGCAGATGACCACGCAATTGTCAGCGCGGTCACGCATGACCTCCATTTCGTATTCTTTCCAGCCGAGCAGGGATTCTTCGATGAGGATTTCGCTGACGGGGGAAAGGTCGAGGCCGCGGGCGCAGATGGCCTCGAACTCTTCGACGTTATAAGCGATGCCGCCACCGGAGCCGCCGAGGGTGAACGCGGGGCGAATGATGAGAGGCATGGTGCCAATCTCTTCCATTACCGCGCGGCATTCTTCCATCGTGTGGGCGGTATTTGAAATGGGCAGATCGAGGCCGATCTTGAGCATGGCATCCTTGAAGCGCTGGCGGTCTTCGCCTTTGTCAATCGCATCGGCATTGGCACCGATCATGGTGACATTGTGCTTATCGAGGGTGCCGGATTTGAAGAGATCCATGGCGGCGTTCAGTGCTGTCTGTCCACCGAGTGTCGGCAGAAGGGCATCTGGTTGCTCCTTGATGATAATCTTTTCGATGACCGCTGGGGTGATGGGCTCGATGTAGGTCCTGAAGGCGAATTCAGGATCGGTCATGATGGTGGCCGGATTTGAGTTCACCAGGACGACCTGATAGCCCTCTTCATCTAGTGCCTTACAGGCTTGAACGCCCGAGTAGTCAAATTCACAGCCTTGGCCGATGACGATTGGGCCGGAGCCGATGACGAGAATTTTTTTGATCTGGGTGTCCTTGGGCATGAGAAGTCAGTGGTCGAAATTTCGAGGGCTATGCCATAGCGGCTTAGGTGTGTAAAGACCTGTCGGAGTTGTGACGCGAAAAAGCGCTGGAGCTAAGTTAGAAAGGTGAAGCTTACTCTTCCTCATCGTCGATTTGATCGAAGCGATGAGCGAGCCCGGCCTTGTCAGTGAGGTGTCGGATCGCCTTAGGGATGGCATTTCCGACCATGGTTCGCGCAAAGCCTTCCGAAGTCTCTTGAATGCGGTAAACGAACTGTCCGGGTGAGGATTCCTCAACCGTGACTTGGTAGTCGGCTCCCTTGGCGCGGCGGGAGAATAGGGAGTCGCCCCGTTTCAGGAGCAGTAAGGTATCCGCCCGCGCATCGCCCAAAGTCTTGCGCAGCTTCTCAGCGAAATACTCTCTCACGGCGATCCGTTCGCTCTCACTCTCTTTCAAATGCAGCGTGATCTCACTGTCGGACTCGGATTTCACTTCGACGCGCTCGGCTTCGAGTCGGCGAACTTCATCTAGAGAGCTCTGCCAGTCTTCTTTGATAGAGAAAAGTTCATCTTCGCTGATCTCCAGCTCTTCGATCAAAGGATCGTTCTGGCTCAGGAAGTCTAGTTCGGGGATGGGCTTGCCGGTTTCTTTGAAATAGTCGCTGATGAGCTCTCGGGTGTATTCCAGTGTGTGGCGATCGCTGATGAAACGCGTATCCGAATTTCGCTTCCGCCCGCTTGAGGATTGGCTGGGATTTGAACCAGTGGAGGACGATGAGCTTTCTTGGACTGAATCGACATCACTAGAAGTCACTTCCGTTTTAGTGCTGCTGCCCAGCCAGTAACCCAGCCCGAGACAGCAAAGTCCAAACCCGACGCTGATGATTGCCATTCGCATGGGAATGACGTTAGTAAAGGTCGATGAGAAGGCAATGAAAAGCGCGCGCTCACTCGGCAATTACCTCAATCACCGCTTGATGGAGCATTTCCTGATAGGTCAAGCGGGGCACCTCGTAGCCGCCAAATTGTCTCAGGTGATCCGTCATCCACTGGGTATCGAGAAGCTCGAAGTGGTTATCACGCATCCAGTTCACTAGATAGACGAGCGCGATCTTTGAGGCATCAGTCTTGCGCGAGAACATGCTCTCACCAAAAAAAGCGCGACCGAGAGAGACCCCATAGAGCCCGCCCTGAAGTCCCTCCTCATCCCAGCACTCGAAAGAATGCGCGAAGCCCATGTCGTGAAGGCCGAGGTAGCTCTCAAAGATGATGTCGTCGATCCAGGTTTCCTCGCGACTCGCGCAGCCCTGCATGACGCCGGCGAAGTCAGTATTGATGCGAATTTCGAAGGGTCTCCTGCGCAATGTCTTGCGCAGGTTCTTTGGGATATGAAAGCGCTCGTCGATAGGCATGATCCCGCGATGCTCGGGTGAGAACCACAGGATTTCGCCCTCGTCAGCCATGGGGAAAACACCTTGCGCGTAGGCCCCCAGTAAAATCTGGGGAGAGATGGGTTCTCGTGAGTCGTCTTCGTTCATCGGGGTAGCGAGAATTTGGATGAACTTGAGGGAAGGCGCAAGTGAATGGTGCCAGCAAATGCCGAGATCGTATCGTTTATGGGCACCTCGGTCTGGGTGAGTTGTCCGGCGCATCTTCTCGAAAGAAGGATCTCCGAGGTGCCTTATCTCGACAAAGCTCTCACAAGCTCTCTAAGCTGCGCGCACTACGATGGATATCAAAGATTACTTCACCTATTGGGACTGGGCGGTTTTATTCGGCTATCTGCTACTGACCACCTGGGTCGGGCACCTGATGCGCGGTAAGCAGGGGACGATTCGCGACTTCTTCCTAGGTGGGCGCTCCCTCCCTTGGCCCGCGGTGACGGGGTCTATGATTGCGACCGAGATCAGTGGCGTGACCTTTATCGGGGTGCCGGCGACTTTGTTTGCCCTCAATGGTGACTTTACCTACCTGCAGTGGGCGATCGGCTCGATAGGGGCACGATTCCTAGTCGCCTTCTTCTTTGTTAGAGCCTACTACGAGAAGGAAATCTACAGCCCCTATGACTTTATCGGGCAACGCCTTGGGGCGTTCGGTAAGCAGCTGACTACTTTCCTATTCATCATTGGCGGTATCCTTGGTCAGAGTGTGCGGGTGATGGTGGCGGCGCTGCCGCTGATGATTGTGACGGGGATCGAATTCCACTGGTGCATCTTAATTATCGGCATTTTTGCCATTGCGTGGACCTTGATGGGGGGCATGCAGACGGTGATCTGGACCGATGTCATGCAGTTCTTTCTGTTCCTCTTCGGGGGTGGGCTGGCTCTGTTCTGGATCGTGAATTCGCTACCCGGGGGGTGGGGGGAAATGATGGAGATTGGAGGCCAGTTTGACCGCACCACTTTCTTCAATTTTGAATTCGGCTGGGGGCCTGAATTTCACTTTACCTTCTGGGTGGCAGTGATTGCCGTGCCGTTCCAGAACCTGGCCATGTTTGGGGTGGATCAGCTGAATGCACAGCGAATGTTTTGCTGTAAGGATGAAGCCTCCGCGAAGAAGGCGCTGATCTTCAGTTCCTTCGGGCAGATTATCACCCTGATGATGTTGTTTGTTGGTTTGGCTCTCTTCGCCTACTATCACAATCAGGGTGGTTGGACAGCAGCGGAGGCCGCCATTGTAAAACCGGGGGAGGTGATGGTTGGCTCGGTTCCAATTCCTGGAACAGGCGATGCGGTCTTTCCAATGTGGATCGTGACTAACTTGCCCGTTGGAATTCGTGG
>CAXIBU010000047.1:0-16076 GCA_964021555.1 uncultured Verrucomicrobiales bacterium
TGGGCTCCAGTTCCTCACTTCTGCACTGAAAATTCGCGATCAATTGGAGGAAGATAACATCAAGTGGGTGGTCATTTTTCTTGGTGGCAACGACATCGATCGCGTCTACACCGACCTTTACGACGATGAGCCTCCTGCTGACTTCCCTAGCGCGATTCTTGGTAATCTTGAGACATTGATCGATCAAGTCTATGCCAGACATCCCGCAGCGCGAATCGTTCTGGTCAACGTCCCCGACATCGGGGTGACGCCTAAACAGAGTTCCGAGCATCCGGATCCCGGCAAGCGGTTGATTGCCACTGCTCACATTGCGGAGCTGAACCGGCGCATCGGCTTGCTTGCCAGTGGTAAAGGGGCGGAGTTAGCTGATGTCGCGGGCACCACGACTCGAATCGGAGCTCCAGATCCTTTCTATCTCGGGTGGCTGGAAATGGTCAAAGCGGGCTCGACTTTGAATCCTGCTGATCACTTGTTCTGCCGCGACGGATTTCACCCGAACTCCGGAGCACAGGCTCTGATTGCCAACGAAATTCTCACAGCGATGAATCGCTGGCCTGATACTGACATTCCTCTGCTCAGTAATCGTGAGATCATTGATAAAGTCCTCAAAATTGACCCCGATCGTCCCTATCTCAATTGGCTCGCAGCAGAAGGTCTGCCAAATTCAGCACCATTCAGCGGCGATGCCAATGCCAACGGTAAGCCAGACTTGGTGGATTTCGTCGCGCCGGCGGGCAATTTTGATCTGCGAGAGCTCGCTCCGGGCCAAAAAGGGTGGTCGATCTCGCTGAATGCCGAGGCCAGAGGCTTTGCGACACTGAATTTGGAAAAGTCCGCGACCCTCCAATCAGGTTCTTGGCTGCCAGTGGCGAAATCCGAGATGGGCAATTTGAGCTATGTGATTTCAGAAGATGACGACGAAAGTTTCTACCGTTTCACCGTCGATCTGATCCCCTGAGGCCTGTCATTTGCCCCGGAGTTTATTGAATAGCCAAATCACCGCCAGAATAATGGCAATGATCCATATCAAGTGAAGCAGAAACCCCGTGACCGCCAGGGCGATTCGGAGAACCACCCATAGGATCAATAAGACTAGTGCAAGGATTAGCAATTTGCTCAATGCTTGATGATGGAGCAGAAAATGGAAAAGTTCCAGCTTAAGAAAAAATATGGTTGACTCAGAAATGGTGGTTGGATTTTCATTTAACTTCTAATGAGAAAATCCCTACTTTCTACCGCCCTTGTGGTCGCGGCAGTTGGTGTTTCCAGCGCTGCCGTGATCTCCGTGAACTTCAATAGGAATAATGATGAAGACTTTGGCACAGCGCTATCGGCAGGCGCAGTCGAGGTCAGCAACTGGAACCAATCGGTTCCCGACAATGCTGGAGCTGTCGGAGGCACTTTCACCAATGCAATTGACGACACCGGTGTCGCCACCACGGCGGACATTACCTTCTCTGCCGCCAATACTTGGGCAAGCGGGGGTGCCAATACAGCTGACGGTAACACGTCTTTATTGAAAGGTTACCTCGATGATTCCAATGGGGGCGCTTTGGCAGTTATCGATGTTACGGAAATTCCCTATGCTCTTTACGATGTTTATGTCTACGGCATGGGCGACTCTGCTCAAGGTGCTTTATTGAACGCCTACTCATTCGACGACGGTTCAGGTGCTCAGAGCTTCTCGTTCCTTCGGGCTGCAAACTACACTGCTGGAACCGCTCTGGTAGAGGGTGATGCTACGACTGAAGGGCATTACTTCAAGATCAGCGGTGTCAGCGCTAGCTCCTTTTCCCTTTCGAATGACAACAATCGAGGTGATGGAAGGAGTCCGATCGCAGGTTTTCAAATTGTTGCGGTCCCAGAGCCTTCAAGTAGCTCTTTGGGGATCCTCGCACTTGGTTCCTTGGCCTTGATTCGCAGACGCACCGGAGCTTGATTGGTCTTCGGATCAGTTTTCAGGCCTGTCATGAATTGTCATGGCAGGCCTTTCTATGTTCAGGCGTGGAGGGTAGATGAGAAGCCTTTAGAAGCTGATTGGGTCATGTCTCTTTTCAGCCTCTTCTCGACGTCGTCTGGCTTTCTCGGGATCTCGCCATCTCGAGAGATAAAAATGCCAGAGGATTACCCCGCCTATAATGCCAATTAGGGAGCTTGCTTGCCCCCAGCTTTTTGAGTTGGGCGACACTATGGCGGGCTCGAGACCTGTTTCGTCAACGATGACCAATTCACTTGCCGGGGTAAGCTCTATCACTGGCTCGCCCTCCTTAAATGAGGCGAGCTCGGATGAGGCAATTTTGAATTTCTTTTTGGCCATTTTGTAGTCGAGATAAGTTTGGATAAACTTCTCGACCTTGGAGTTCAGCTTGTCCTCTGGATGTCTGGCCTCGTCCCAAGACAATGGTATTCCTTCATTGACCGAAGACTCCGTGAGAGTAGCGCCGAGCTTTCGTTGGAACTGTCTTGTGGCAGTTTCTTGATCTATCTGATTGTTTGCGGCTTCAATGGCCAGCTTGCGGATGGGGTCGAGAGGAGCCTCTTCCTTCCAATACTTGATCTCGATCAGTTGTTTTTGGTGGGCTTGTTGAAGCTGATTGAATTTTGCCAATCGATCTAGTTCGGCTTGAGAGAATTGTCCGTGGCTGAGGGTTTGTTGCCATCCGGTGTAGGATTTGAAGAAAGCTTTGATGATATCTACATTGCTAAATCCACTGGCTGATTCGCAAGTGATGATCGTGGCCTTGCCGTCTTCTGAAGAGCGGACTTCTAGGGCCTCTCGGAGAATTCCTGCAGCTTCGGGGGATTGTAGTCCCCATCGGCGATCAAATTGGTTCTCGATAACCAAGTTTTCCAGTTGTCGGTCATTCAAGACGAGCACTTCGTTGGGTGAGGCACCCGAGTGCGGAGATTCTTGAATGATCAGGTAACTTCCAAAGACGGTGGGTTGAATGTAGAAAACAGCCATCGTGAGGGAGACGCTCGTGATCCATCCTAAAGGTATCCATGGAAATACGATGGTCCATCCGCGTTCTTCGAAGTTCTGGCGGTATTTGGCAGTCATTTTCATCAGGCGGCTCACATCTTTCCAAGCGAAGAAAAAAGGGAGGGAGCCATTTTTCAGCTAGATCTGGGACCGGGCTTCCAGTTCTTCCTAGAGGTCGTAGATGACATACTCATCATCTACGAAGCCTATGACCAGCCATAATTGAGCAACTTCTCAACGCCCGTCAGGGTGCACTCACTTTGAGGTCATGAAATTCTGACGCCAAAGCCCCATTGGTATGGAACAAACGAGGTCTCAATTAGCAGTTCTTTTCGCGATAGGATGATGGTCTGATTCCAACAGTTGAATGAAATGCCTTTGAAAGGCTGAAAGCGGTCTCATAGCCGACCGCATGCGCGATCTCTTCCAAGGTTATTTTGGGGTCGAGAAGCAGCTGGCAGGCTCTTTGAACCCGTAGGTGGGTAAGTTGTTTCGCTGGAGTTCGGCCAGTATCGCTTACACATTGCTTTCGTAGGGTTTCTTTTCCGACTCCGCAAAAGGTCGCCATACTGGTCACAGACCATTTTTTGGCTAAGTTACAAGAGATCTCAGCCCAAAGTTTGTCCAATTTGTCATTAGGGCTGCTGTGACATACAATTTCTCTACAGTGAAATTGTATGAGCTCAGCTAGGCAGCGGAAGACGACTGCTCGTTTGCCAGAAATTGATTCCCGACTCAGGCGTCGAAAAGCCCACAAAAGGTCCTCAGAGTGAGCATGTGCGATGTAGGGGGTGGATTCTGGGTAAGTCATCGGAGGACGACAGTCAGCCAAAAGCCTTACGAATAAAACCCTCCACGGTGGTGCGCCATCATTTAGTCGCCATTGCCAGTCTGAGCCTGGTGGGCAGACATACGCTTTACCTGGTTCTAGTGTCTGCCACTCGCAGTTCTCCCGAGATGTTTGGGCATAGACGTCTACGGAACCCGACAGGCAGAGTTGTAGGTGGGCGAATTTTTTATCACGAGGCGTCGCCTCGCGGTGAAATTCATTCCTTACAACGGTGTGGCCGATTCGCCAGATTCCATTGGCTGCGAGTTCTTCGTGTTCAGTTGCGAAAACACATGATTCGCTCAAATCTGAAGTGGACAGTTTTTGCACAATTTTCTGAAATTGATTACTACTTTAGTAGGGTTGTAGGGCATAAATCGATAATTAAATCCCCTTTGTCTCAGGCCAAGAGAATTTTCGAATCCTTCCAATCTAGGTGATAATGCTGAAGTTTCCCATGAAACTTTAGGAGCGTCATCTAAGATTACTTTGCTCGGCGAATTTTCATGACCCCTTGAGAATCGATGCTGGAGGCGGCTGAGACTTTCACTCGGAGAGTGTAGCTGTCGAGGTCCGTGCGAAACTTCGGTAGATTGATCAGGTAAGTGTTATTTTCATTTTTTTGCCCGGTCCATCCTTCGTGGATATCTTCGGCGACTTTTTGATCACCTTCATAAAGCTCAACGCGATGGATTTTTAGTGCGCTTTGACCCTGTTGCCATTGCAAAGTAATTTCATAGTTCCCCTTGGTCATAACCATGTCGTTGACGTCGAAGGTGAAGGTCTGTTTTTCAGAGTGTAGTGACCAAGCCAGACCTTTGGTTGTCTTCGCATAGCGGTGGTAGGTTTCTGCAATCGGATTGTATTTATCGAGTAGCTGCTTGGCGATGGTTAAGGTGTCACCTGTAGCGGACACAGGATACGCCTTGGTGCTTGTAGCGAAGGAAAGGTCGGTTTTGGCACGCTCACTGGCATACCAATTGTTGAGCGAGGCTGCTGGCTTATTCCCAGAAAGGACATTCTCACAGGCATCAAAATAAGACTGCCAGCGAGGGAGGTAATAGTCGCGCATGAGACCTGCCCATTGACGGTGGGAATATTCATCAAGAAGGTCAATCTGGCTATTCCATGTGGTGATAAGGCGGCGGGCATGGACTTCCATTTGTGCTTTGTCCGCTGGAGAATGGGCCTTGGACTTGGCTTGAGCTAACCACGTGCCGAGTAGCCAATTCGGATCAGCTGCAAGCAATTTATCAGTGTCCTCTATGAGCTCTAAGTATGCTTCTGCGTGCTTCTTAAATGCTGGGGCATCGCCTTCTAGGAAGGCCTCGTTGGCTGCGGAAAGAACGGGACGCGCAAGGTCTGAGAGGACTTGGCGAATCACATCGGTCAGATCATAGCGATAAGTGGGACTCTTGCCCAGTTCATTGGAAGCCTTGCTTAACTCGTTTGCTGCCGCCAAGACATCAGCGAGTTCGTAGTGGACTTCGGAAGGTGACCATGTAGAGGCTTTTTTGAGTTCTAGCCCCGGCTTGGCACAAAGAATGGATTCGATAGTTCCTTCCTGGATACGCGTTGGTGAATAGACGCTGCGCGTGAGCAATTCATAGGCCTTTAAGGTGTTAGGAGTTGATTTTCCGTGGCGACGTTCGAGGAAATCTGGGAGCCATGCTCTTAGGTCAACGTTCTTGTGTCGCCAAGTGACGTCGAAGAAGAGGTCGTAGTAATATGGGTTCGTTTCAATGCCCTCAGAGAGCAAGCCGACGCCAGCGAGATTTCCGCGATTATTTTGAGGGTCCAGAAGGAAGGAAGGGAGTCGTGTCATCAGAGGGATGCCCCCGTAGAGCCCGTGATTGCCTCCGAAGTTTAAGAGCTCACCCCAAACCCAAGGTCGGCCTTGATAGGTGCGGATGGCGCCGCCATTGTCACCATCATTCATATTACGACACAACTGCAGAATGAGGGTTCGATCATCATCGAAGGTTCCGGCGACAAGAGGAGGGACTGGATTATTCTGCCAACCCATGATGACCCATTGTGCGCCGGGTGCCGCCGTTTGCATGGCACTTTGCACGCTTCGAGCTGCAGCGGTCAGATCAACGTTGCCGTGATTTCCTCCTTCGTGAAAGAGGTCGCAAGCATAGGCTTCGGCGGTATCACCGTAGATCGCGTGGAGGTGTTTATACCAGATTGTAGCAACTTTCTGGAATTCTGGTGAGCCGGGGTCCATGGCAACTTGTCGTTCGTAAACACACCAGCGTCCTTGGGGAATGAGTCGCCCGAGGTCTTTATTATAGTTGCTAATATCGCTGGGCAGCAATCCCACAAATCCTTGTAATACAGGGACGCTGCCAAGGTCACGACATCGTTGGAAGATCTTTTTGCCTAGAGCGGCTTCGCTATCGATCAGGTCTTGGCTGATTGGTCCTCCTTCGCCCTGTAGATTGCCCATGTTCCACCATGGAGAGTAGGCTGGCGCTGCTATGTATGAGTTAATCCGATCTTCGGGATAGTTAAGTTCACGCAGGGTAAGTTGCCAGACCTTCTCAAGCCCTGCGGTAACCAGCTGTCGATTGAATCCGTTCGTTGCCATGAAATCGAGTTCGCGTTCCCAACGTTCCCATCCCCAGAAGGCCGCGGTGTAAGAAAGTGTGCAGTAGTTATGGGCGAAGCGGAAACGATAGGGCGTTGTGATCGTTATGGGTTCTTTGGGCAATGGAAAGGTCTCTGGGATCTGGTCTCCGCTCCACGATAAGTGACCTTTGGCTACATGCTTGATATACCATCCGAAGGCGGCCGTTTCTGCTGAAAGGCTGCTGCCTTGCAGTAGGACTTTTCCATCGTCGGTAGCCGAGATTCTGAAGACTTCTTTATTGTCGGCTTTTTCAAGCTTCTCGGTGCGGAAATGAGATGCTTTTTGGGGTAGTATTCGCCTGATTAGAGCGTCAGTGCTGGGTGACGCTACAGCAGACCCCGCTAGAAGCATTGCAATTAAAGGGGCAATCTTTAAAGATTGCCATGTTTTGTGAGAGTTTATCTCCATGATTTGAGTTCTTATGGGAAAATCAATTATAGGTATATGCAGTTTCTATAGTGGCTCAGGTTGATCAATTTTATTCTGATATTTAGCCTGACCTACTGCTGCAGGAGAATATCGCCGTTTGAATTCGTTCCGCCTGCACTGCGAAGTTCCACTCGTAGGAGACAGCTGTTGTTCGCCTGGATATGAGCTGGCATCTTCAATTTGTAAGAATTGTCGCGATGAGAGTCTCCGGCGACTCCCACGTGGCGATCAATGGCGATCAGTTCACCATCGGCTATCACAGAGACCGAGCGAACATCAAGACGATGGCTACCGCTTCGGAAACGAAAGCGGACGCCCTTCATCTTTTTCAGTGAATCCGCAGGGATTTCGAAATCGACAGTGGTCCACTCGGTTTTCATGTGAGCCGGGTTCCAGCGAGCAAGCAATTTTGCATCTGTATCGGGGAGGGGAATTTTTTCAGTGCACGCTCTCTCTACAATTAGCTTAGCAACTTCGGCTGGGCGCTCATGAGGTTGGACTTTAGACTGTTCATGGCCAGAAACCCATTTCGCCTCCCATGTATGTCGGTCGAAAGGTTCACCTTCGCGCATGGCTGCAAGCATTGCTTGCATTCGAGGTGCGTAAAAATCCCGGATCAAGCCGGACCACATGCGGCAGGAGTAGTCATTTACCGGTGGCCCCCAGGTGGTGATGATTTGGCGGGCATTGCTTTCCCAACGATCCTTTTGTTCTGGGCTCCCCTCGTGGGCGCGTGAGAGCTTAATCCACCGATCGAGCCGATGCAGAGAATGCGATGCGAGTAATTGATCGGCTTCGAGGAGTAAATCATTAGCGCGGGTAGCGGTTTTTCGAAACACTTCGTAATCTCCTTCGCGAAGTGCCTCGGCGCTGGCGCTGAACCAATCGTCTGCTTTGAGACTCAGAACGAGGGCCGCCATTTCAACTGCGTCGTCAACATAGTTAGCGTTTTCTCCCATTTCTGGAGCAACCGAGAGGAACTTCCTGACTGAGTTCTCGAATGCAGGGTCGCCGTAAACGCTTCCTCGGCCGAGGTGCATTTTCTGCCACCCGAAAGTGGGATGATCCGTGAAGCTGCTGTAGACGCTCTTGTGGAGGTCATGCCAGGCATCTTGAAGAGTAGAATTTTTACTACCGTAGCGATTCTCAACATAGTTGTTAAGCCAAGGCTTGAGGTCGATGGGTGCAGTGGACCAAGCAGTATCTGCCATGAGCTCATAGAGGACCTCGTTGTTTTCGAGGCCTTCACCGGAAATGGTAAATCCGGTAAGTGCTCCCCTATTAGGATCTGCCAGTGTTTCTGCGGCCTGTGAGGCATAGTAGTCCATTCGGCCCGTATAAGCAGTCTTGCCGCCCATGTTTGGGACATAGCCCATAACCCAAGTTTTTCCGTGGAATCCGCTGAAATCCTTCCAGTTGGGCTTGTAGTCGTTGGCGTAGTCGAGAACTAGGAGGCGGTCATCTGGCACCGCTTCCAGCAGGGCCTTCACGGTTTCTGTGTTCCAGATGTCGCGCTGGTAGTTGAACATCCAACCTTGTAGAACCCATACCGCATCCGGAATAGCAGAGGTGATGGCTGAGTAGGTCAAGCGACCATAGCCTGCGAGCTGCTCGGCAGGGGAGGTGCTGGTTGCCGGCAATTTCATTTCGTTGAAACTATCGACGAGCACATACCGCACGTCGCCAAACTCTTTACGCCATTGATCCAGGTAAGCTTTGGTGATCTTGGTGAACAGAGGATCATCAGGTAACATCACCACCGGACGTTGTGATTCGCGCCATGAACTGCCACCCCAGTTGGTAAGGTGAAGTTTGACCGATGGGTGGAGTCGGGTGATGGCGGGGGGGACGAACCCGGCGAACCCTTGAATGACTGGTTCGATGCCGAGTTCCCTCATCCGCTTGAGTAGCTTGTGTTGGAGTTCTAATTGATTAGAGTGCCACGTATCAGTGAGGGTTCCTCCGACTTGGCGGATATTACCCATTCTATTCCATGGTAGGTGAGCTGGGCCGGTGTAGTAGGAGTCGATTTCTTCTTGGGTAAGGCCGAGCTCTTTCCAAACGCGGGTGGCGATCGCCTCAGTGGCTACAGGGGCCATGATCATGTTAAACCCATGCATTGCCAACCAGTCGAGTTCTTGCTCCCACCGTTCCCAAGTCCAGTAGGCAGTTGTGTATCCGAAGGTGCAGACATTGTAGCAGTGGCGGATCTTGAAGGGCGACGATCCGCGCGTGAGTGGTGCATCCGGCCAGCGATCCGCTAGGTTCAGGCGAGGTCCTGCCCATCCCACGGTTCCAATGTTGTTCTCACGTAGGTAGGTGTAGACACCTTTGCAAATTGCTACCGCGCTGCTACCGCTCACTGTGAGCACTCCGTTCTCAGCGCTGTATTGATAGACGGAATGGTTGCGATCGTTCGGTTGGTCGAGAAGTTTCAACTTGATGCCTTTAGCTTGCTCTTGGCCAAGGGTTCGAGAGAGGACGCCGCGAGCCGACTCCAGAGCTGCCGCTTGGTCTTTCTTGTCGTCAGCCTGCAGTGGTTGAACAGCTGAGGATAGGCAAAGCAGCACTATGATTAGTGGTGTTATCGTCCAGGTTCGGAATGAGATCATGATATTGGTTTATGGACAGATTATCGAGAGTGGAGAGTATCTACGCTGCAATGCAGAGCAATTTATCTAGAAAAGACTCTCCTTTTGAGAGAATAGGTTAGTGAGCGGTTGATTGGAATGACCTAATACCAATTCACCAAATGGACTCGGGTGAGCTTAGCGGAAGTCGCTTCGACTCGGAATTGCCGATCTAGATTCACTGATTTCAGCGTTCTAGCTCAGATGTGGTGCCCGAAGCGAACCCTCGCTCCGCCTTCAAATGCAGCAAATCGAGCCTCGACGCTTCGATTGGTCATTTCTCCTCGTTGGCAAAAGGCTGGTTACGATGCGCGGAGTGTAGTTCTTCGAGATTCAAATGAAAGCAACTCCTCCAGTAAATTCCTGAAAGGTGCGACAGAACGGCCTAAGCAGCTCTCAATAACATAAAAACGGGTTCGGACTATTCAATCCGAACCCGTTAGTAATAAAATTAAGCCGTGGCCTAAAAGGTCGGCTCGTAATCGCCTTTACTTACGTCGACGAAGGAGAAGTGCGAGGCCCGAGAGACCAAGCAAGCCTGTTGTGGCAGGCTCAGGAATCGTCCGGACATCGGACTCCAGGGTCGCAAGGGTCAGGTTGTCCAAGGTCATTTCACGGAATGTGGTTCCGCCTCCGCCTGCTCGGAGCAAAACGGTATCGAAAGAGGACGGTGTCCCCGCGATTTGAGCATCAGCAGCACCAAGAGGAACGCCGTCTACGGAGTTCACCCAAAGGCTTGAGGTGCCAGCAGTGTAATCAATGTGAACGAGCAGGTTATCGAGTGCTGTTGATGAAGTTGGAGTGGTGGTGGTGCTGTTCAGAGTGTTTGTCGAAACTGACCAGTTTAAGCTCGTCCACTCGTTGCCAACGCGCCACGCGCCATTTGCGTTGTCGGTTGGGTCACCCGTTGCTGGGGCGTCACCTGTGCGGAACTGGAGAGAAACGAAAGATGAGGTGCTAAGTCCTTCAGTGAAGGCCATATCGACAGAAACCCAGACGCTACCGCTTGCAGCAACGGTAGATGTCAAGTTTCTGTATGTGGTGCCTTGATCATCAAAAACTGCAGAGTTGTCACCGAAGACAGTCGCTACACCACTTGTGACGGCGTCACCTTGGTCAGTGTTGCCTGCGCCGTTGCCGATGCGGTTCTCCCAAGCAGAGGCCCAGCCTGTGCCGCCGTTCTGGCCGGCGAGGGCTCCGTCAGTGTAGTTGAAGTCATCAGAAGCGATGATGGCGGCGGATGAGCTGCCAACGAGGGCTGCTGACACAGCGCTCAGGGCAGAGATTGTTTTTCTATTCATAGTAGTTTTCTAAGGGTCTTGTTGACCTGATTAGGGTCATTTTATTTTAGATTGCAACGCTCTGAGTGGTTCGAGGGTTGTCAAACAAGTCGAGAATTTAGATAGGTGTGCATCGGTTGTCCATACCTTTTTAGCGCTCTCAAATATCCAAAAAGCCAATATCACCCTCCCAGGGTAAGGTTTGGATTGCGCATATAGTTAATGTCAAGCCAATTGAGGGGGTATGATTTCAACTCGGGTCATATCAAACTAGGTATCAGACCGGTATGGCGATTAACTCTCCAGCTAGGTTCTATGAGATCTTGAGATCTAACCACTGGGGGCGCCCTATCTACCTGTGTTTCTAATCCATGCATTGGGGGTCGCCAGTGTCTTTGCAACCTCTGACATGTCCTTGCCGTTATGTGCAATCTCGTTCACACGTCTGAAGTATTCATCTAAGAGAATCTTTTCTTTAGTTGAGGCTTTTCTATAGCCTTTACTAGATACTTCCATGCCAATTAGATGGGAATAAACTCCTGCTAATCCAAACAGAGACTTTGGGGGAATGAGCTCCTCCCCCAGAAGAGAAGGGCCCATCTCTTCAAACATTTGAACGACATCCTCGAGATTTCCGAGTTTCGAGTTCTCCTGGGCGTGCTTCCAGAAGTCCGTCTTCAATCTGCGATTGTATTTATAGTGGAGGGCTAGAAAGTCTCGAATTTCAGTCCATACCTCCCCTGATGTTCGGTTGTAGAGCTTTCGAAGGCTATTGGTGATGTGGCCGTCGCTGGTGGTAAGGCCCTCAACGAGCCATTTGGTTTGTAAACATGCTGCCATGATGGCCG
Organism: uncultured Verrucomicrobiales bacterium; assembly: GCA_964021555.1. Classification (GTDB taxonomy): domain Bacteria; phylum Verrucomicrobiota; class Verrucomicrobiia; order Verrucomicrobiales; family Akkermansiaceae; genus CAXIBU01. The sequence continues at coordinate 11,635 of CAXIBU010000047.1, forward strand.
TTGCTTCCAAGGGCTCAACAAAGCCGTAGGCATTTCCGATGCTGACTGTGTTTCCAACCCAAGATCGGGCATAGCGTCCTGATCGGAACTTGACTTCACGAAGGTCGCCTATGCGCGGATTCTTTTGCTTAAGCTCCGCCATCGCCTGATCAGTTTCGATAAATGCTGATGAATAGACGTATCCTCGATTGATTTTCTCTGGATGGTCGATTTGCCAAGCCCAACCCGATTCCATCGTTTCTGCAATCGTGTAGGGTAATATGGGTTCGCTCTCATTACGTTCCCAGCCCCCTACAACTGCTCTGTTACAGGCTAAGATGTCCGAGTAGTCGATGAATGGCTCTTGGAGCTTCTTGCCTATGATTTGTGAGGAGAAACCGCTTGCATCGATAAAGAGGTCCGCCTTTAAGACTGCTCCGTTGTCTAGGCGCAGCCCCGTAACATCGCCGTTTGCAGCGGTATCGATATTGCATACGTCTGCATCGATTGAAGCGATCTTACGCTTCTTACACATCCGACTTAGCCAAGATACCAGCTTATGGTTTTCCAAGTGCCAAGCATAACCGTGGCCGGGTGGTGGAACGTCCAAACGTCCCCCTTGGGCTACTGGTAGTGCTTTCTTATTCTCAATTAGGGCAGAAGGAATGTTGTCTGCCTTACGATTGTAGTCCGAATAAAATCCGCTCGTTTTGGACACGCCTGGGACATGCGCAAGATGTTGTTTGGAGTCGAAGGAGTAGAGATATCCACCGGCTCGACCCCATTTGAATTCGACACCTAGCTTAAAGACCGGGTCGAGTCCGGCGAAGGTTTCTTGTTCTGAAAAGCCAAGATATCTGTGGAAGAAATCGACCACGAATGGGACTGTCCCTTCACCGACTCCAATTGTCCCACGCTTCGAGCTTGCTACAATGCGAATTTTCCACTTTGGGAATCTGTGTTTCAATGCAAGTGCAGCAATCAGGCCTGCACTCCCTCCTCCCATCACTAAAACTTCTTTTACCATTGCTATCTTTTGAGAGCGTTATGTGTGTTATGGTAATCCGTCAACTTAATTTGAGCACAGGACCATTGAATGACTTTCTGAACCAATAAGGGAAAACGGTGGGTAATTTGATTCTCCTGTCGACTTTGCAATTTGAATTTGGCGGCGGGGTGAGGGCATCCACGCTAATGAAAGTTTGGGAACATAACGAGGTTTAGATCTGGGACCGGGCTTCCAGTTCTTCCCATCGGTCGTAGAGCCCGGGGGTGTCTTGTTTGAGCGTTTGTAGTTCGGATTCCAGATCCTGCCAAGTGTCGACGTATTTTTCGTAGAAGTCGGGGGCGAGAAAGACGGCTTCGATCTCTTTAATGCGTGACTCAGCCTCAAGGATGCGACTTTCCATTCCCTTAAGTTCTTCGCGCTCCTTGTTGTTCAGCTTCTTGAGTTTCGGGGCCTCTTCCTGTGGGGGCTTAACTTGGATCTTAGTGGGCGCAGACACCTTCGCCATGCCACTTCGGCTTTCCCGCTCGGCCTTTTTCTCCAGATAGTAGTCGTAGGAACCGTCCTGATAGTGAAGGAGTCCGTTGTCCTCGAAGGCGAGGGTGGCGGTGCAAACTCGATTCAAGAAATAGCGATCGTGGGAGACAGTGATGACGCAGCCAGTGAAATGGACGAGGGCCTCTTCCAGGACTCGAAGAGTCGCGAGATCAAGGTCGTTGGTGGGCTCATCGAGGACCAGCACATTGCCACCGCGCTTGAGGATCTTGGCCAGCAGGACCCTGGAACGCTCACCACCGGAAAGCAGCTCGATCTTGGTATTGATCCGATCTTCGGTGAAAAGGAAGCGGCGAAGGTAGGCGCGCAGGCCGATTCGCTCGGTGCCGAGCTGGACAAAGTCGACGCCCTCGCCGACCTCATCGAAGACGGATTTTTGATCATCGAGCAAGAGTCGGTTCTGATCGACGAAGTTGATGTCGGCACGAGAGCCGACCTGGACGCTGCCCTCGTGCGGCTCGATGTGGCCGAGGAGCACCTTGAGCAAGGTCGATTTACCGAGTCCGTTACGACCGACGATCCCGAGCCGGGCACCGGGCTCGAGGTTGAACGAGAAATTGTGGAAAAGGCGTCGACCATCGGGGAGCGTGTAGCTGACCTTTTTGGCCTCGATTACCCGATTGGAGAGCTTTGGTGCGGTCGGGATGATGAGATCGACTTCGATCTCCTCTTCCGGGGCATCTTGTGCTTGGACTTCGAAGAAGCGGTCCACACGGTCACGCGATTTGGTTCCGCGGGCTTTCGGGCGACGGCGCACCCACTCGAGCTCTTTCTTGAGAAAGCGCTGGCGCTTGTGCTCGGAGCGGGCCTCCGCCTCCTCACGCTCGGCGCGGGCGAGAAGGTAATCGGTGTAGTTGCCCTCGTAGCTATCGGCTTGGCCGTTGCGCAGGTCGACGATTCGAGTCGTGATTCGGTCGAGGAAGTAGCGATCGTGAGTGACGAAGAGGCAGGTGCCGTTGTATTTGGCAAGGAACTGCTCAAGCCATTCGATAGAGCCGGTATCGAGGTGGTTGGTGGGCTCATCGAGGATTAGAAAGTCGGGCTCAGCGAGCAGCGCCCGGCACAGAGCGACGCGTCGTTTTTCTCCACCAGAGAGGTTTTCGACAATCCGGTCGGGCTCCGGTGCGTGCAGCTCATTGATCAATGATTGAGCGCGTTGATCGAGCGTCCATCCGTCGAAGTGGGTGATGCGCTCCATCAGGTCGGCGGCGTCGTGACTGTCGGCGGGGAGGGATTCGTATTCTTCGATCATGTCGCGAAGAAAGGCAGCGCCGTCCATGACATTATCGATGACGGATTTGGAGTCATCGAGAGCGAAGTTCTGCGGCAGGTATCCGGTGACCAGCTCCTTGCGGGTGATGAAATCGCCGGAGTCCGGCTTGGCGGCACCGGCAGCGATTTTGAGAAAAGTCGACTTGCCAGAGCCGTTGCGACCGACGAGCCCGACGCGTTCTCCCTCTTCGATGGCAAGGGTAAGTCCGTCGAGAATAATGTGGTGGCCGTAGGCGACCTTGAGGTTATTGGCTGAGGCAATGTTCAAAATGGATGTCCGCTAAGGGTTGCTTGTTAAACGGTAACCAAGCGACGCTTGGCCACCGGATTTGGTGCTTGGGGATTGCTTAGCCCCGAATAGGACGAAAGGCACGGCAAATACGCTAGTCCAACTCACTCAATCAATACACCTCCATCAGTAAAAGCGGTTTGCAGTCGCTTAGCCCAACCCACGACCTTGGACTGGAGCAAGACCAGCTCCAGCGAACTCGAAAAACACCGCAAGGAAGATCGTAAAACCATCAGAGGACTGCAGCGGGACCTGCAGCGCAAGGAAAAGGCACTCGCCGAAACCGCAGCCCTGCTTGTTTTGAGTAAAAAGTTCAATGCGCTGCTCGGGGAAGAGGAGTCATGACCTCCCTCCAGCAGCGCAAATCCATCCTGCTCGCCGTCAACGAAGCCATCGCCGCAGGGGCCACCTCGGGAGGATGTGCCGAGACCATAGAAATCAGCGAGTCAACCATCAGACGCTGGCGTCATGACCTTGCGTCTCAATCCGCTGGCGACCGTCGTCCCGGGGCCTCTAGGGCGACTCCCAAAAACGCGCTTACCGCTGCCGAGCAAGAGCAGATCCTAGCCTACTGCCTGGATCCTGAGTTCGCCTCTCTACCGCCCTCACAGATCGTTCCAGAGCTTCTTGATCGCGGCATCTACATCGCCTCTGAGTCCTCCTTCTACCGAGTCTTGCGCAAGAACCAGCTCAACAAGCGCCGGGGGAGCGCTCGCAAGCCCAAGGAGTCCACGCCAAAGCCCAACTACAGTGCCTCTGCTCCGAACCAAGTCTGGGCGTGGGACGTCACTTGGCTGCCCAGTAAAGTCAGCGGCCGGTTCTTCAAGCTCTACATCATCATCGACCTCTTCAGCCGAAAGATCGTGGGCTGGGAAGTCTTTAGCGAGGAAAATGCACAAAACGCCAAAACCCTCTTGGAGCGCACGTATCTCAGCGAAAATTTAGCCTCTAGCACTTATCCCACCGTCCTCCATGGCGACAACGGTAGCCCCCTTAAAGCCGCCACCGTGCTCGGACTAATGGAGCAGCTCAACATGACTCCGTCCCACTCCCGGCCACGTGTTAGCAACGACAACGCCTTCGCCGGAAGCTTCTTTAGAACCGCAAAATACCACCCCAGCTACCCCACCGAAGGCTTTGAAAAACTGCAAGACGCGCAGCCCTGGGCACTCGCATTCGTCACCTTCTACGAAAATAGTGGCAGCCACACAGTGCTTGACCTATTTTCGAGAATCTGCATAATTCGCTTATGGATAAGGAAATGATTGAATTGACGCCGTTGGGGATGGCGGGTGCAAAGACGGCGGAGCCGGGGGCTCGGTTTGGGGGGCAGTATCCGGG
>CAXIBU010000048.1:0-15871 GCA_964021555.1 uncultured Verrucomicrobiales bacterium
TCCATTCGATCGCTTCAGCGCCGATGAAACCGAATCGCTTCTGGATAATGTGAAGGAGCGGGAGAACCGCGGAGCGGTGGCTTTCTTCGTAGTTAGCGATGCGCTTGTCCGCCGCAGCTTCTAGCTCGGCATCAACTTGGAATTTTGGATAGTGATCGGATCCCGGGGTATCGGGAAGATCGACGAGATTCTTGAGAACGTCTTGAGACATGAGTTTAAGCCGCGTTGGAGATTGGTTCAGGGCAATGAAGGAAATTCGGTTGCCGGTATTGAGGTCTCTGGTGAACTTCGATTACCGGTCACATTCACCCATGACGAAGTCGAGTGAGCCGAGGATAGTGGGGATGTCGGAGATGAGGACATCCTTAAGAAGTTTGTCGAGAATGGAGAGGTTGACGAAGGACGGAGAGCGAATTTTCAGGCGGTATGGCACACCTCCTCCTTTTGAGCAGATGTAGAACCCGAGCTCGCCTTTGGGATTCTCAGCACCGAAGTAGACTTCGCCGGTCGGTGCATCGATCCCTTGGGTTGAGACGATAAAGTGGTGGATCAGTTCTTCCATCGACATGAGCACGCGCTCTTTCTTTGGTAGCACGTTCTTAGGATCGATGATGTTGATTGGGCCGCTGGGGATGGTATCGAGAACCTGGCGGATAATCTTGATGGACTCGCGCATTTCGACGAGGCGCACGAGGTAGCGATCATAACAGTCGCCGATCTCACCGATGGGAACGTCGAAGTCGTATTTTTCGTAGCCTAGGTATGGGCTGGCGATGCGTAGGTCGCGATCGATGCCGGTGGCGCGCAAATTCGGGCCAGTGATGCCGTAGGAGATGGCATCCTCTGAGCTGATGACGCCGATTTCCTTGGTGCGGTCGAGGAAGATCTTGTTCTTGGTGAGCAGGCGATCGACTTCATCGATGGATTCAGAGCATTCATCGAGGAAGGTGCGGAGCTGCTGCTCGAAGCCCTCGGGCATGTCGCGAAGTTGACCGCCGACGCGCGTGAACGAAGTTGTAAAACGTGCTCCCGTGAGCTGTTCACAAAGGTTGTAGATCTTCTCACGCTCGGTAAAGGTGTAGAGGAAGACGGTCATTGCGCCGGTATCCATGGCGTAAACGCCAACTCCGAGAAGGTGTGAAGAAAGTCGTGCGAGCTCGCAACAGAGCACGCGAAGTGCTTGTCCGCGCTCGGGGAGCTCCCAGCCCATCAATTTTTCGACCGCGCAGGCGTAGGCAACATTGTTGGCGAGAGGAGCAAGGTAATCGAGACGATCCGTATAAGGAACGAACTGATTGTAGTGCATGTTCTCGGCGATTTTCTCATCTCCACGGTGGAGGAAGCCGACGTCAGGGTCGCATTTGGTTACGGTCTCGCCGTCCAGCTCAAGAACCAAGCGCAGAACGCCGTGGGTCGCTGGGTGAGATGGACCCATGTTTAGGGTCAGTTTTTCGCCCATCAGGTCTTGTGTTTCCTGCTGGTATTCGGCAACTGCCGCCTGTGTGCGGGCGGCGTTGTCTGGGGCTTGGTAATCCTGGGTCGAGCTCATTGCCTGTCTGGGTGTTCGAAAAGATGCTGCGGCTGGGCTAAACAAGCGGCAGAAGCTGCTGTCTCGCAAGCCCTTTGTGAAAAATTTCACAAGCGGCGCGGACTAGCTATGGCACAGGGAAGCGCTTAGGGCAAGGACGGGGGGGCGCTCCAGCGAATTCGATAAAATACGGGAGTGCCGGAGGACGAGGGAATATCGACCAATGCATCACGCCTCGCTCCCGCTGGCAGGCTCGCTGCTTGTTGCCAGGTAGTGGCGTCGAGCGCTGAGCTTGATTCGATGGTGTAGCTGGCGCGCGGGTCCAAATTCTTCGCCATTAGGTCACCATCGGCGGTAACTTCAAGTTTCGGGCCGATCCCGAGCTCGAGTCGCCAAGCGAGGCTAAAGTCGAAACCACGTGTCGTTGTGAAGAAGACGCCCTCTTCGTAGGTGACAGCAGGAATTTCGAGGCGATATTCGCCGGGTGACAAATTGCGCTGGAACAGGTGCTCGACATTATCGACGGAGCTATCGGAGCGCTCAAATTCGATCCACTGGCCTTGATCATTTTTCTTTTGGAGGATGAGGTCCAAGGAATTTCGAAGCCCATCGCGTCCGTCCTGAGCTCTGAACCAAGAGAGAACGACCGAAAATTGATCACCAAAGCTTCTTTCGGGGACCTCGAATAAGAAACGTCGTGTTTCGAGAGAATTGAGCGCCGCCCATCCATGGGTGGGCTGAAAGTCGGTCTCGGACGGAGGATTTGAGCCGCCGCTGAGAATTTCGTAGCTCCGGTAGGCATCGAGCAGGCCGGCGCCGAAAATAGGGTCGTAGGGCTGTGTGCTGTCCTCTCGTGCCCAGTTGGCATTGAAGTCCTTATCCGCGCCAGCGAGGATGATGGCGCGGATCACATTCGGATCGTTAGCGGCGCTGAGCGACGAATTTTCATCGACGGTTTGATATAAAAGGGCTGAGACGGCGGAGACCTCGGGAGTGGCGAAACTGGTAGCGTTGCTAAATCCAACGATGTCGGGTTTCATACGCCCTTCGCCGGTGAAGTCGCTGGTTGTGGTGCCCCGAGAGTGAAAGCCGTCCTTTCTCCCGACTGCGATGGTATTATAGCAGTGACCGAAGAGCCCTGGGATAGCGCCTGTGCCATTATTGAGCCCGATACAATGAATGAATCCACGGTCGAGTGCGGCTTGGTCGGCATTGTCGATAAAGCCTTGAATGTTTCCCCCAGCAATCCAGCTGCTGTTGTGGACCCTGCCTTCGTCATCAGCGATCCTTGAACCCTGCCAGTCGATGTATCCGGAGGCATTGTAGAGGCTGACCTCGGTGATGCCCGGTGCGATGCCTTCGGTGCGCTCATAGAAACGCCGGGCCACTTGTTGGGCGTGCTGAGCGGTATCTTGCCCGCCGGACTGCGCGGTGAAATTCACTCCTAGGTAATTTCGCGTGATGCTACCTTGGTTGCCAAGATTTTGACCGGCAAAGGTGCCTGATCCCGCTTGAGGGTAGAAGGCTGAAGCTCCTTCGAACCCCTGGGCTTCGCTCTGGACCACGCGGACTCCGCTACCATCCGGAGCTGCTGCGCCGAGCTTGTCTCTAAGTTCATCGACCCGCGCGCTCTGCACCCAAGAGCTTTGAGATAATCCAATGGCACTAGAGGCTAAAAGAGTGAGGACGGTGCGATAGCAAAAGTTCATTGATTTAAAGATAGTCCAAAAATTCGCACCGCAAAGTATTTACATTGTAAATTCTAAGTGAGGCGCTTCCAGCCATTCGCGGAGAAAAGGAAGGGGCTGGGCTCCTGCAGCCCCTCGGTCACCATTTCCATGACTTGGAATCGAGTGCCCAACTTGGTGGGGTGAGTCAACGTCTGAAATTGCCTCAGCAAGGGGTGGCTTCCGGTGATGCCGGATTTTTCCAGATCCATCAGCCACGACTTTGCCACGGCGGTCAGGTAGCGTGCTTGGTCGGCGTAGCCATTGGGCGAAAATCCGGCCTTCGTCCCTGCATTGGCAAGGCGCGTGAAATCGACGTCAGCCGTCAGGTCCTGCCGGCCTGGGTTCTCAAGCACTTGGTCGTTCATTCGGTGATTTTGGTAGGCTCTGAGTGTGCCATCCGATCGCTCTGGCAGGTAGTAATCTTCGAAATTGAAACCGTAGTCGATGCTCAACCAGAGCCCACGTTTCAGACTCTTGGCGGCTTGGCTAACCCAATCTTCGATTCCACGGGCGCACTCGGTGAGGTAGTTCTCTGGATAGTTCCGAGCGGGTAGCTTGGCGGCGAGCGTTTGAAGTTCGGTATCGTGGATGGGCTCATTGCAGAAGACCAAGTTATCGCTCTCCACCCTGACCTGACATTCTTGCCACTGCCCATCCTTCAAGGTGATGAGATCGACGGGAAAGGCATCAAAGAGTTCGTTGCTCAAGATCGCCCCATCTTTCGGTGACAAGTTTTTCCAATCGCTGGACCATGAGCATTTCGCGGAGAATTTTTCCAAAGTCGCTTCCTGCGATTTACGAAGTCTCGGTTGTGGCTCTACGATTCGATAAGAGAGGGCAGCGAAAAAGTCGGGGTCGGTCTCAGCGGCCTCCTCGAGGATGTCATAGGCGAGCTGGCCGCCATGAGCTCCCGCCTCCGACACGACAAATTCGCCTGGTTGTCCCATGTGACGCCAGAACTTTGCCAGCCGGCGGCTGAGAAGCAGTCCGAAGCATTTGCCGACGGAGACAGAGGTGTAAAAGTCGCCCTTTTTTCCGACTTCGAGCCCGGGCTGGAGGTAGTAGCCTAGCTCTGGATGATACAATGCCCGTTCCATGAACGTAGAAAAGGGGATCGTTCCTTCGGCGGCGATTTCTTCAACTACAATCTCTTTCAAGCCCCTGCTTGCCCTTATGGACTTGCTCGGGTAAGACTTCTCAAGATTTTCTTCCGGGGGATCAATATTCATCATGTTTGGTAGCAAGCGAAAGCGACAAAAGACCGTGCTCAACCGGTCGGACAAGCGAAAAGGCAAAAAACCATGGAGGAAGTTCTTTCTCCAGCTCTGTCTGCTTGGCGTGGTGATCGCTATCATTGGCGTGATCGCTGGGCTGATCGGCTACAAAGTCGTGACTGATCCCTACAAGCGCTGGGCCGAAGAATTTAATATTGAGGAAGAAGAGCTCAACCGCTTGGAGCTGCCCAGCATCATTTACGACCGCAAAGGCCGCGAAATTGGGCGCTTTTACGTGCAGAATCGCTCTTACGTCTCGATCGATAAGATTCCCAAGACGATGATTAACGCGCTGGTCGCGCAGGAGGATTCACGATTTTTTAGTCACCACGGTGTCGATTACATTGGGGTGGCGCGGGCCGCGATTGGTAACGCAAAGTCAGGTGGCACGGAGTCCGGAGCCTCGACGATTACCCAACAGCTCGCTCGGAATGCCTACGATCTTAAAGAACGTGCGGACGAGCGCAATGAGAGTGGGGTCGGGCGAAAGATGGTCGAGATCTTCTTGGCCAAGCGCATCGAGCAGAAGTATTCCAAAGAGCAGATCCTCGAATTTTATCTCAACCGGGTCTACTTGGGATCTGGATTCTACGGGATTCGTTCCGCCTCATTGGGCTACTTTGGTAAAGAACCGCAAGATCTCACGGACAGAGAGGCGGCCTCAATTGCCGGACTCATTAAGGGGCCAAATTCGACCTCTCCGCTGAATGATCCCGAGGCGAACTTGAAGTGGCGCAATCACGTGCTGGGCCGGATGCAGGCAGAGGGCTATATCACTGCCGAGGCTAATGCCAGGCTGCGCGAGATGCCCCTGGGTTTGAACCCGAAACCTCTCCGACGCGGTGTTTCTCACTTCTATGAAAAGCTCGCCAATCAAGTTAGTGACATCATTGGCGAAGAGCAAATGTCAGCCGGCGGGCATCGGATTTACACAACTCTCGATCTGGAGATCCAGAAGTCTGCCGAGCAACGGTTAAGAAAAGAGCTCTCAGCAATCGAGGCTCGAGAGAACTACGCGCACCCGCTGTATCGGGACTACAAGGCGGGTAGTGATGACGATCCGAAGTATCTCGAGGGCTCTGTTCTCATGATCGATAATGAGACCGGGGGCATTCTTGCCTATGTCGCGGGGCGTGACTTCACCAAGCGACAGTTTGATGCGATCACGGCTCGTCGCCCTGTGGGGACCGCCTATTTACCGGTTGTCTACGCTGCCGCGATGGAATCGAATTTGAACCCGCAAAGTCGCGTGCTGGACGAGGCGGTTGACAACCGGATGGTAGGGATCGGCGGCAATGAAGGGATCCTCGCCGAGTGGGGGCCGGAGAGTTTCGATAACAAATACGAAGGCGAAATTTCGGCCCGTCGCGCTTTCAGTCAGTCGAAGATTGGTGCCACGATCCGCTTGGGGCGCAAAATTGGGATGAATCGCGTGCTGGAGACGCATCGTCGATTGAAGTTGCCGGACCCTCAGGCTTCGGAAAAGGGCACTTACCTCCCGCGCGTTCTGGTAGGCTTTGATGAGGCATCATTGGAAGAAATGGTGCGCGCCTACAGTTCCTTCGGTGGCGGCGGGGTGATGCCTGATGAGCTGCATTTCTTGCAGAAGATCACTGACGTAGACGGCAAGACAATCTTCGTTCAGCAGGCCCAGATGATAGACGACGGCGATACCACGCTGGATTCCGCGACGGCTTTCCAAGTTCAGAGTTTGATGAAGGAGGCACTGAAAAAGGGCACGGGGAAGGAGGGCGCCAAGAAGCTATCGAAAGCTTACAATGGAGGGGGTAAAACCGGGACGACCAACGAATTTTCCGACCTCTGGTTCCTAGGTGGTAATCAGAAGATCACCTGCGGGGTGTGGATGGGGATGCTTGAAGGGCGCCAGGCCATCTATCAAGGGGCATTCTCGCATGAGCACGCACAGCCCGTATGGACGGATGCGATCAACTCTGCGATGCGAAACTTTTCCACCCCTCCGCGCAAGGTCCCTGCATCGCTGCAGCCAGTGAAGATTTGTAGTGTTTCCGGGCTGCAGGGCACCCGATATTGCTACGAGCCGACTCCTGAGGGGGAGGAAAACGCCGGGCGATTGAGACCGTCGACTTTCACCGAATACTTGCGCCACGATCAGCTTCATGGGCTCGGTGTCTGCGACAAACACGGTCCTGGTGAGGCGTGGGCGACGGATCTACGAATCGTCGCTCCTGAGGGGAATGATGGGCGCAGCAGGATCTTGCCGCTGCCGGCGATTCCTGTTCGTGCTCCGGTTTTGATTGGTGATGATCCCTACAAATCGGAGGGGCTGGTAAATACGCCGCGGACTCCGGATTTCTACAGCGGGATAGGGCAAGCCTCCGGGGGAGTTTCTCGCCCCGTTGTGATTTCCGCGCCGGCTGAGCTTGGCGATGCGGATGCTCGGATTCGCTTGCCGCGCCCTCCCCGACTGAAGGTCGAGCTTGAGCTCGAGTAAGCCTCTAATACCACTTAGCAAATCAAACGAGACGAATGAGATTATTTAGGCTTTTTTGGGAGTGCGCTTCGCGATCTAAAAGAAGCTGGGCGCTTTTTTGCATTGGCGGCGTTGCTCCTCAGTCTTGGTGCCCGCACCACTCCTTCGTTGCGCCTTGCCAATGCGAAGAATCGCTCCAGCATTCGTCTCTTTTCATTCACTAAATGGTATAATCAGTGGTTCCCTAGCCCGGAGGCCACTGCAATTGGCGACCTGCCAAGAGGTGCAAATGTAGGTGTGGCACTTCTTCGCCACCATCCGGCCCATTATTGATGACCGTTCGGAAGCCAGCTTCCGCGAAGCCCTCTTGTCTGGCAATCTTGCCAGCACAAAGAAGCAGGTGCCCCAATATCGCTTGATCTTCGTCACCTGCCTTTTCAAGCCTTGCGATGGGTTTCTTGGGGATCAGTAGAAGGTGCACCGGCGCTTGCGGATTGATGTCACGAAAACAAAGACAGTGATCATCTTCGTAGATGATTTCGGCCGGGATCTCCCTGGCGATAATCTTTTCAAATAAAGTCATGCTGGCACTCTGGCTTTCTCCGTTGTCCGCGTGAATCGAAAAATTTGGCAAAGCCGACTTTCTTTTGAGTGCTTCAGCTCGTATCTTGGTGCTTCGGTGAAAGGCATTCCAAGAATCAATCTCTGGCTGATGGCCATGCTGGCGTGGATCGGCAGCTACGTGACTTTGAAAGTCGCGGGTGGGCAGGCCTTGCTTGCTCTGGTTTCGGCATTTTTGGTTTTGTTGGGGTTGTTCATTTTGAAAACTCGGCGTAGAAGCCTGCACCCAATCGCCAAGAATCCCAAGGGTAGGGCAAGGGGGAACCGGATTGCGCTGCTTGTGGCGACGGGCGGTCTTCTATTTTTCGTCGCTGGCTGGCTTTCGTGGGTGCCCAGACCGGCCAAGGCGGCGGTGATGACTTGGCACTCTTGGGAGTGGAGCTCGCCTGCGGAGGTTTCGATTGATGATGGACTCAATTTCGACCCTGAGCAACCGAGCCTCCCTAAGAGTAGTTCGGGTCGTCGATCAGGGATCAACTGGTTGTGGGGGCAATCGGGGCCAGGGCCACTGCCTGAGCGGATAGACCTTGAAATGAGCAATGATCTCGCAGCCTTCCTGAAGTGTAGCGATGGTCCGGAGGCCTTTTGGTTGGCCGATCAAAGAGCTTACCTAGTGCACTTTAGTCTCGGGCGGTATGGAGATCGCCGATGGCAGCCAGTGACGAGTGAAAGGATCAAATTCCGAGCTGAAGAGGATCGTTGGAATTGGGTGGAGACCGAACCATCACCAGCTGCAAAGGCGAACGCGATCGGCTACGAACTGACGGCTGAAAGCTCGGGAGGCGCCCCCCTTCCGGTCTTGCAGGGCGTCATGGGCTTAAAACTCTCCGAGTTCTACCAAAATCAAAGTGGGATTCTGTTCGGGGGCACGGATTCGACACCACGACAGATAGTCTATTCCGGGCTTTCGAGGCCTAAAATTTGGCGTGACCTTAGAGGCCAGAATCAGCTCGAATTTGGCAGCCCTTCTCCCGCCTATTTGGAGAAGGCTGATGGAGACTTGGGAGACATCATCTCCCAGATGGTCGATGAAAAGTTTGACCGTTCGCTGAGCCGCGCTCAGCAATTGGAACAACTCGCCGAGTGGATAAGGACTGAATTTAAATACAGTCTACAAACCAGTAATGACCAAGGGCTGGATCCTCTGGTGAACTTTCTGACTGAAGAGCGGCGCGGTCATTGCGAGCTATTCGCGACAGCGACCGCTTTGTTTCTCAGAGAGCTCGGTGTTGCATCCAGAGTTTCCTACGGTCATGCGCATGGGCAGTTCCTTCCAGTCTCCAATCTATTCGCTTTTCGAGACAGAGATGCCCATGCTTGGACCGAGGTGTATCTTCAAGACTATGGTTGGACGGTCTTCGATCTAACACCAGAGGGCGGTGAGCTTACTGCTGCGCGCAGCGAAGTGGTGGCAACTGATGCCTTTAGCGCGGACTACGAAGAGATGTATGCAGATCCCGAGGAAGATGCTGTCGAAGCATGGGGGCCGAAACTCTCTGATGGACTTTTGTTAGGAGGAGGTGCTGCGGTGATTCTATTGGTAGCTGGATGGCAGTCAATGTCAGGCCGGCGAAGGCGAGGTAGTCAATCTGCTGAAGTCTTTGAGCCGACTTATCTAGCTCGTCTGAGGCAGCTCGCTCTTGCGAGAGGGGTTGCGAAACCATCCAGCTTTCCTGTTAAAGAGTTGTTGTTCCTTATCAAAGATAAAGGTGGCATTTGGTCGGGCACATCACAATTGATCGAGTATCACTATGCCTGTATCTACGAGGGTCAGCAGCGTAATGAAGATACCGAGCGAGAGCTCACCCAACAAATCCCACTAAAATGAAACTTCTCCTCCTATCCTGTGTGTTAACTCTTTCCGCTTGCCGTGAAGAAGCACCCAAGCATAGCCCGCTCGATTCTGGAAATACCTCTCAAGAAGTCGATAGGGTCGAGGCGTTTAGTCCGGAGAATCAATCCAAGTGGACTAGCGAAGGTTTTGCGATTGCGGGGTCCGAAGAATGGGATGGTTCAACCCTGTCACTGCCGGTGGGGGCCGATTTAGTCGGAGTGCGATGGACTGGTGAATTACCAGAGATTCCCTACGTGATCCGTTATGAAGCCCGTCGAATCGATGGGGTTGACTTTTTTGGGGCGCTTACTTTTCCCGTTCGATCCAGTGGTGAGTGTTTGACATGGATTCCTGGGGGGTGGGGTGGTGGAGTCGCTGGCTTGTCCTCGATTAATGATAAGGATGCTTCCGAGAATGAAAGCACTCAATACCGTGGTTTTAATGACGAGCAATGGTATCAATTTGAGCTAGAAGTGAGAAAGGCATCTCTAGTTGTTCGGATCGACGGGGTTCCTCATCAGTTTACGTTAAATGGTGAAAAGCTCGATGCGCTGCCGCTAGATGGTCTTAAGTTAGGACTCAGGCCGGGGCCGATTGAGGCCTGTTCCCCGCTTGGTGTTGCTGGCTGGCAGGGCACTTGTGAAGTTAGAAAAATGGGTTGGGAGAGTCTTTGATGATTCATTTTTTTTGCGACTGTTATGGTGGTCCGTCATGTGAGCTTTCCGTGAGTGGTTTGATGTTTTGCGCGCGCTGATTTACAGATCTCTGACGCGAAGTGGAATTTTACGTTGTGGCCTTCTGCTGCTTGGGCAGAACGATTGATCATCTTGTAAGTATCGCGCTTGATTCTGGATCAATTCATTGCAGTAAGTCGAAATGATATTAGTGGTTTGATGTTTCCGTTTCTAACAATTTTGAAATGTGGTTCTGAGGAATTTCTTTGCAGTATGCCCAAATAGTGATTACGGTGGCCGCATCCCGCTTGTGGCATCTCTCGGCGGACAGGTCGTTGTTAGCTCGATTGAGTAACCCAAACATCAGCGACCGTAAGAAGGAGTTTAGGATTCTTTTTCGTTGGTTCGTTGCTTGAGTGAAAGCGGTTTCATCAAACTAACTATTTTGGATCAACCAATCGTAATCAAAGTCGGAACCGGAGTTTTAACCCGGGAAGAAGATGCTAGTTTGGATGGAGCAGCATTGCTCCGTCTGGTAAATGCAATTGCTCAAGCTGTAGGGGATCACGGAAAGTGCATTCTGGTAAGTAGTGGGGCCGTCGGAGCAGGGGTGTCGGCCTTTGGGCTGACCTCTTACCCCCAGGAGCTAGATCTCAAGCAGGCGGTCTCCGCCGTGGGGCAAACTCGCCTAATGCACGCTTACGAAAACTTGTTTGGCCACTTCCGGATGAACGTTGCGCAGATCCTTCGAACCGCCGACGACTTCCGCCATCGCCGTCGTCGTGCGAATACCAAGGCGGTCTTAATGAGGCTGCTTAACGAACCACGGGTCGTCCCGATCGTGAACCAGAACGATGCGGTCGCCTTTCAGCACTATTCTGTCGGAGATAATGACATGCTGGCCGCTCGAATTGCGGAGCTTGTCGGGGCAAAAATGATGGTGATCTTCAGTAGCATTGATGGGCTCTATCCTCCGGGTGGGCTTGATGGTGAGATCATTAAGGAAGTTCAAGATGTGAACGAGGTCATGAAGTATGCACAATCCGATCAGCGGGGAGGTAATCTTTCGACCGGAGGAATGGACAGCAAGCTCAAGGCAATCAGGCGCGCCGTCAGGGCAGGGATCGAAACCTGTATTGCCAATGGTCGCGAACCCGAGCGCTTGGAGGAGATTATCCACGGTGGAGGCATTTGCACTCGTTTCCGTCCTGCTGTTCCAGCAACCCAATTTCAAGTATCATGACTAAAGACGAAATTCACCAAACCATCCGCGAAATGGGTGCCAAGGCGCGTGCCGCCGCTTACCAACTCGCGACCTTGGATTCCAAGCAAAAACACAAGATCCTGATGGCGATGGCTGCGGGGCTACGAAAGGCTGCTCCAGAGGTCATTGAGGCTAATGCAAAGGACTTGTTGGCTGGTGCTGAAAAGGGTTTGAATGCTGCTCTGTTGGATAGATTAAAGTTGGATTCTGGACGAATTTCAGCGATTGCTGACGGCATCGAGCAAGTGGCCAAGCTTGATGATCCGGTCGGTGACGTGCTTGAGGAAATTCAGCGACCGAATGGCATCGAAATTACCAAGGTTCGTGTGCCCATCGGGGTAATCGGCATCATTTACGAGAGCCGTCCAAACGTAACCAGTGATGCCGCCGTTCTTTGCTTGAAAAGCGGCAATGCGACGATTTTACGTGGTGGCTCAGAAGCGATCCATTCGAATCGAGCGATCGCCAAAGCGATCCAGCAGGGGGGCGAGGCTGAGGGACTGCCTGAGGGGGCGATCCAGTTGATACCATTCACTGACAGAGAAAGCGTCTCAGCGCTTTGTGCCATGGATGACCATCTTGATCTCATTATTCCTCGTGGGGGGAAGGGTTTGATCGAGGCAGTCGTGAGCCAAGCAAGGATGCCGGTGATCAAGCACTACGATGGAATTTGCCATGCATACGTCGACAACGAGAGTGACCAAGACCTCGCTGTTGCAATCATTGATGATGGAAAAACTCAAAAGCCATCGGTTTGTAATGCGCTCGAAACGGTCTTGGTTCACCGCGATATTGCCGAGGAGTTTTTGCCTAAGCTTGCAGAGCGCCTGAACCTCCGCGGTGTGGAAATGCGCGGTGATTCTACGGTGTTGGAAATCTTACCGAATGCCACAGCGGCCAATGCAGAAGACTGGGATACTGAATACCTCGATCTCATCATCTCAGTCAAAGTCGTTGATGATATCGGATCCGCCATCGATCACATCAACACTCATAGTTCTCATCACAGTGAAGTGATTGTGACCGAAAATGCGGATAAGGCCCAGCGATTCACTACCAATATTGATAGCGCCTGTCTCTTCCACAATTGCTCGACGCGTTTTGCGGACGGTGAGGAATTCGGCTTTGGCGCTGAGATTGGAATCAGCACCGACAAATTGCACGCCCGCGGTCCTATGGGGCTGAAGGAACTCACCAGCTATCAGTATCGGATTTCCGGTAAGGGTCAGTTGAAAGATGCCGCCCGACAGCAAAACCTCAAGTGATCTGATTCGGTTGCTCCAGCGATCCGTGATATCGAAAACCGTAGAGACGGTTTGCTTTGACTTTCTGTTCCTTGCGAGTATTTGGACTTATGGCTAAATCGTGCTTACTGGTTCTTATATGCTGCCTTCTGCTCAATCCTATCTGTGCTGGTGAGAAAGTCATCAAGGACGAGGAAGGGATGGACTGTTGGGTGTATTTTCCCGACGAAATTGATTCAGGAAAGACCTACTGGTTAGTCGTCGGAGTCCACGGATTGGGAGGTAAAGGCAAGGGCGCAAGTGGTGTGGCCAAATGGGTAACCCAAGAGGGCGATTGCATCGTGATTGGCCCGAGCTTTAACGACGGCTACCAGATGGGCAATGGAAAGAACGCCGATAAATTAAAGCGTCTCTTCAAGGACCTAAAGAAGGAATACAAGTTACACGACCGAATGTTCGTTCACGGATTCTCGGCGGGGGCTCAGTTTGTTCATCGATTTGCTTTCAATGAACCCAATTTGATTGCAGGAGTTTCCGCCCACTCTGCTGGATCTTGGGCGACTCGTGGATATGGAAAAATTTCACTGCGAGCCAAGAAGATTCCGTTCGCCATTTCTTGTGGAGAGAAGGATACCGGAAAATCTTATGAAAGCGCACCACTCGGCCGATTGGCTTGGTTTAAGGAATTCCGTGATGAGCTTGATAAGAAGAAATTCGATGTCGAAAGTGCGGTGGTTCCGGGAGTGAAGCACCGCCAGTCACCGAAGGCCCGTGAGCTAGCTAAGAACTGCTACGCTCGGGCGAAGGCGGCATTTTCCAAATAGTCTTTTATTAGGTTCGTCTGCCATACAGATAACCAAGAATATAGAAGCTTTAGGTTGAAGGGCGAGGAAAGCTGGAATTTTTGCACTCTTCGCTTGCATCCCCGGGTGCGCTGGCGATGAATCGGGGCATGAGCCAATTGAGCATTCGAAAAGCTGGCGAAGCTGATATCCAGATCATCGCCGAATTTAATCGTAAGTTGTGTCGTGAGCTTGAGGCACGCGATCTTGATGAAGAGACGATTCTTGCTGGGGTCGGCAATTTGTTGAAGCGTCCAGAGCAAGGCTTCCACTTGGTCGCTGAGCTTGACGGTGAAGTGGTCGGTTGTTCCCTGATCACCGGTGAGTGGAGCGATTGGAGCAACGGGGTTTTCTGGTGGGTCAAGAGTGTTTACGTTAGCACGTCTGCTCGCCGTCAAGGGGTCAATCGCAAGCTATATGCCTACGCCCGTGAGCTAGCTAAGAGCATGGACGATGTCCGCGGGATTCGTGTCTACATCGGTGAGCAAAACCGAGCGGCAACCGTCGCCTACAAGGCGCTCGGTCTGAAGGAAATGCCACGTCGCATGTTCGAAGAGCGCTTCTAAGTTTTTTCACTTAAACTTTTATCCCGTGGCCGAAGCGCAATTCGAGAAATGGCTCGAACGCTTCGGCCACGATGCGTTTCGGCCAGGGCAGCGTGAGGTCGTTGAGCTCCTCCTAGGGGGCAGTTCCGCCTTCGCCCTGTTCCCCACGGGCGGTGGCAAGAGCCTGTGCTATCAGCTGCCGGCGATGATTCTTGAGGGCACTAGTGTGGTGGTCTCTCCCTTACTTGCGCTGATGCGAGATCAGGTGGATGCGCTGAAACTGAAGGGGCTGCCAGCTGCACGACTGGATTCCACTCAAGACGAGGCTGAGCAAGTCGAGGTGCTTCGCATGCTCGAAGGGGGGCATCTAAAATTACTTTTCGTTTCGCCCGAGCGGTTCCTCGCTCCTGGCTTTCGCAAGCGACTACGCAACTTGCCTTTGGGATTGATCGCGGTGGACGAGGCTCATTGTGTTTCCGAATGGGGGCAGCGTTTCCGGCCGGATTACCTCAAGCTTGGTCAAGCGATGCGAGGGTTAGGCTTTCAAGCGAAGCTGGCTCTGACTGCGACGGCCAGTCCGCAAGTGGCACGGGATATCCGACGCGCCTTCGGTGTCAAGGCGAGAGACAGCGTCAGGACCCCAATGTCACGGCCTGAACTTGCGCTTAAAGTCGAGCATTTGCCCTCGGCAAAGAGTCGGATGGACCGGCTGGTCGAGCTGCTCCATGATTCGCCGGGCCTACCAGCTATCGTCTATGTAAGAGTCCAGCGAACGGCGGATGCGGTATCGGCTGGTCTGGCTAAGGCTGGCTTTTCGGCGCGGTCCTATCATGCGGGAATGAACTCGGAGGCTCGAGAGCTTGTTCAAACGGGCTTCATCGATGATGAGTTTGACGTGATCGTTGCGACCATCGCCTTTGGCATGGGAATCGATAAATCAAACATTAGACAAATTGTTCACTACGACCTGCCATCCAGCTTGGAGGCATATCAGCAGGAGACCGGAAGAGCCGGGCGTGATCGCATGGGGGCCAGAGCGACGGCGTTGGTGACTGGAGAAGACTGGATGGATTTGGAAAATCGAATTGCTTCCGATCGGGTGTCGCCCGCGATCTTGGAGTCCATCCTGCGAAGGATCCGCCCTGAGGGCGGCAGCAAATGGTTTTCGGTTTACGATGCGGCCACCGAACTCGATGTCTCGATGGAGTTCATTGAGGTGCTATTGGCAAAATTGGAATTACAGGGGGCGGTAAAGTTGATTCGGCAGGGCAGCAAACGCTTGAAGATGAATTTTCTTCGCCCAGTTGAATCGGGTTATCCCAAGTTGCAATTGAAGCAGCTGGCGGTGTGCCAGGAGCACCGAGAAATCCGCGATGTGGTGGCATTCTGTGATGAGCCGGATTGGGATGTGGGACGATTCCTTGATCTCCTCCAAGAGGCTGAGCGGGCTGGTGACCTTCAGTTGAGAGCGACCCATCGACTACTCAACCTGGCTCCTGGAAAAAAGCCATTTCCAGTGACTAGCGACTTTTTGCCATGGCTAGAGGATCGCCAACTCTCAGATCGGAAGCGCCTTCAAGAGCTCGGTAAGCTGTTTTGCTCGCGGACCTGTTTGGCCAAGCGTTTGGCAGCGTATTTTGGAGAGAAGAGTCAAGAACCCTGTGGAAAATGCTCGGTTTGTGAGGGCGCGAATTTACCCAGAAAAATCAAATTCAAACCGCGAGAATTGAGACGAGAAGATCTTGAGCTAATCCGTGATCTCAGTGCCCAAAAGCCAGTCCTACGCCGATCTTCCACGATGGCTAGATTCCTCATCGGCCTCTACTCGCCAAGCATCGGGCGCTACCGACTAGCGATGAGAGA
>CAXIBU010000049.1:0-15824 GCA_964021555.1 uncultured Verrucomicrobiales bacterium
TCATAGGAATGGCAAAGAACTGTGAACCATTGATCCGAACCATGGCATTGAGCTCCAGGACGCCTGCCAAATTCGTATTTCTAGGCGCATATGAGACACTCAAAAGTTTGCCATCGACAGTCACACTGGCTCGATCAGACGGCAAGCCCTCTTGAGAGCTCATCCAATAATCAAGTGCCTGCTTCATTCCGGCCGCTTCGGCATCTATTTTTAGATTCAAAGGTCCCACGAGATTCAAGACCCCTTTGACTTGATCGTAGCGCAGTTGATTCGATTTCACTCCAGCAAGTAAAGTGCTGACCAGTTCAGCGCCTTTACCGGATTTGATCCCGAGATGGATCTTTACCGCCATGATATCGTCGGACATTTTTATCCCGAACCCCTTGAGGTCGCGTAACCAAAGCTTCGCCACGTATGCCCCCTCAAGTTCAATCGCGGCATGTGCCCTTGCCACCCCAGCTGTCTGTTGCTCCTCTGAGGTGATTATTCCATCCTCCAATGGTGCGCTTGCAATCAGATAAAGTGCCTTGAGATTCTTTAGCCCCGTAACCTTGTTACCATGCTTGTATGCTATTCGCGCCAGCACTTCACTCGACAGCGATCCCTCTCGAAGAATCTTCCTCGACACTTGCAGCGCGAGAACTTCGTCGTCACCTGATAAGGCCGCGTCAAGTTCTGCGATGACTGAGTTTGCCTCATCAGAGACCTGTGGCATGCCATCGACTTCTGCCTGACGAGCAACTCCATCTCCGCTCATTGCCAGTTCAATCATCTCGGTCAATTGAGCACCTCGGGCATTCGCTGCAAAAATGTGGCCATCACGCCCCAAGAGTAAAAGGCACGGAATTCCGCGGACTGAAAAAGCCTGCGCACTAGGGCTCTTGAACTCAAGCCCATCGCAAAGATTGATCCAGCTCAGGCCTTTGTCAGCAACGTAATCACGTGCCTTTTGCGGATCTCCATCCAATGAAATTGCGACGACCTCAAAGCCCTTGTCATGCCACTTGTCGTAGCTCTTTTTGATGTTAGGCGTTTCAGCCACACACGGGCCACACCAAGTCGCCCAAAAGTCAATCAGGACGACTTTTCCTTTAAGGTCAGCTTTGAGATTAAAGTCGGCGCCCTTGAGAGTCTTGCTGACAATGTTTGGTATACGATCGCCTGGTTTGAGACGTTTCGAATCTACCTTTGCTGGAAACTGAGCGAAGGCAGGCAATGCACCAATCATGACGCACAGAAAAATAAAGAATTTCATATCTAAAAAAGAAGAGTTTAGGGACGGCGACGGCTGCTACCATGTCCCGGAATCATTGAGACCGGAACAGTAACCCAAAGACCAAAGTTCGACCGCTCGACATGCTCCGACCAAGCGCTCAGAATCTCCGGATTCACTTTACCAATGAGGGCATCATTAATTTCTTTGATGCTAGCCTTCTGGGCATCGACCCCAATCAAGTTACCTTTCTTATCGATCCATTTGGATGCGATGACTTGGGTGATCGTTTCAACCTCTTCGGGTGATGGCTTTGGCCGTTCCAGCCTGTTCCGATTGATATCTGCAACACTCTTCTCAATCGCATGAAGGCATTCCACTTTTTGAAATTCGGTATAAAGCGGCAGCCCAAAAACCTCAGCGAGGCTTTCCCGCATCTTAATCAACTTTTTTTCAATCGACTTAGAAAAAGTTTCTCGTGCAGCCTTGTCTACGTTCTCCTTCTCAGACTTCCAGCTGAAGTAAAGCTGAGACCGCTGAATGTCTTGGTGAGCCCGGATTAAAACATCGATAGCCTTCACCTTCTGCTCAGAGCTTGCAGAGGTATCATCCAAGATCACTTGGTAGTGGAGCCTGACCTTCTCCTCTACGACAAAGTCCACGAAACTAGAGTCGGCCTCGGGATTCAGAACGATTCGGTTGAACATTTGCCCTCCTGACTCAATGAGCTCAGGACCATCAGCCCAACAAGGGCTCATGAACAAAAAAATGGACAATAAGAGTAATTTCATAGCGATAATGTGAAATAAGAACGCTCCGCTTGGTTGAGCGGAGCGCTGAGTGGGGTTCGTCCCGGAAGGTAGCAGCCTACCTTAGCGGAACTTACGAACTAGAAGGGAGGCGTTATGGCCGCCGAACCCGAAGGAGTTGCTCAGAGCAGCATCGATCTCAACTTCACGTGCCACGTTGGCACAATAATCGAGATCACACTGTGGATCTTGGTCTTCCAAGTTAATCGTCGGAGGAATAATCCCCTCCTGCATGCCCATCACGCACGCAAGGAGCTCGATTCCGCCGGCAGCGCCGAGCAGGTGACCCGTCATGGACTTGGTCGAACTGACGAGAAGCTTGTCTTTTGCATGATCTCCAAAGGCCAATTTGATTGCCATCGTCTCAGAGACATCGCCAAGTGGCGTTGAGGTGCCGTGGGCGTTAACGTAGGTGACCTCATCCGGGTTCATCTTAGCATGACCCAGGGCCATGCGCATCGCTCGGGCTGGACCAGAGCCATCAGGAGATGGCGCACTCAAGTGATAAGCATCAGCACTGGTGCCGTAACCGACGAGCTCGGCGTATATTTTCGCACCGCGTGCTTTCGCGTGCTCAAGTTCTTCGATTACCACGACGCCAGCTCCTTCGCCCATCACGAAGCCATCGCGGCCGACATCGAAGGGACGCGATGCGCCAGTCGGATCGTCATTGCGAGTGCTCAGAGCACGCATGTTACTGAAGCCTGCAATTCCCATCGGCAAAATCGTTCCCTCAGCACCACCTGCGACAAAAGCATCCGCATCACCGAATTTGATGATTCGCCAAGCCTCCCCGATCGAGTTGTTAGCTGTCGCGCAAGCCGTCACGATGGACATATTCGGCCCGCCAAATCCGTATTCCATTGAAATGAGACCCGAAGCGATATTCGCAATCATCATTGGAATAGTAAAAGGCGAAACTCGCTTTGCGCCTTTCTCCAGAAGAGCTGTGTGGTTATTCTCAAGCGTTTCCAGCCCACCAATGCCACTACCAGTGATTACCCCGATGCGTGTGCGATCAAGTGAATCATCATCAATCCCAGAGTCCTGAACCGCCATTTTTGCAGCGCCCATGGCAAGCAAAGTATAGCGATCGACACGACGAGCCTCTTTCGGATTATTGAAATACTGAGCGCCATCGTAGTCCCGAACTTCCCCCGCAATTTTACAAGGATAGGGCTCCGGATCGATCCGGGTGATGCCTGAAATGCCGCTTTTACCGGCCTTCAGACCTTCCCAGGTGCTGGCCAAGTCGTTTCCGAGGGGGCTGACGCCGCCCATGCCTGTGATGACTACTCTGCGTTCGGTCATGGTATTAAGAAGTGGAGTGGGAATTTTTCCCGTGCCCAAGTGGGTAAAGAGTCGACGAGGAATTGTCAATGACGCCGACACCCTTCAATAAGGGAAAGCAATCATCCGCGGCTCAGGCGCTCCAGCACGTCAGCCTTCCCAATCACGTAGAAGAGTTTTGCAAACTCCTCAGCCGAGCACAACGCCCCGCCCTACTCAAGTCGTCTCATAATTTTTCTCAACGAATACAATCTCCCCCGCGGCACCCCATCCACCAGCCCAGACCCCGTCTTCCGTTTCTCCCCGAAGCTCCCACGAATCTCCGCGAAGACCTCGTCCACAAAGCCCTTCTCCATGCGTCGCGAACCCGCTAATTGGCCACCCTCTCTCCTGATTGTTGGCTTGGCACCCGAGGCACTTGCACAACCTTCATCCCCGCGGCCAGTGCTGCTTGAATGCCGGGTTCTGCATCTTCGAAAACCACGCAATCAGAAGGATCAACGCCAAGCTGCTCGGCCGCGAGTAAGAACATCTCGGGATCTGGTTTACCCTTGGAAACATCAGCAGGAGTTACGACGCATTCAAAATGCTTGGTCAACTCGACTGCTTTCAAAGTCTTTGCGGCGATCACCGAGGTGCTCCCCGTCGCTACGGCACACGGAACGCGGTTGCAACGAGCCCATTCAAGGTAATCAAGCACCTCGCGGATGATCGGGACCTGCCCTTCTACTAACTTCAGATAATGCGCCCGCTTACTGCGAGCGACCATCATGGGATCGAAGTCGAAGCCAAATTCTTCCTTCATTTCAGTCAAAATATCCATGGCCGAGCGCCCACCGTAGCGGTAAAATTTTTCTTCAGGGAAGGCATGCTCAGCGTCTTCTTCCTTAAGCGCAGCCTTCCAAGCACGAAAGTGCACAGGCATGGTATCCACCAGAGTTCCGTCCATATCAAAGATTACAGCGCCTGGAAGCCCCCTGGGAATCTCTAGTGGCCCACAACATACCTGCTTCGATTTCATGGTTCGGTAATCTCACAGACGCACATTTTTGCAAGAACCATACTCCACCATCGTAATAACTAGGAATCTGTGCTACCTATTGTAGTTTACCTTACTCAGATTGCACCATATCTTCTCTCAACATGACTTCAAAATCCATATCTCGACTCGCTCCACTTTCTCTAGTGGCGCTTGCCGTTGTGGCTCTGCCCTCTTGCAACAAACAAGACTCCTCAATCTTGACCAATCCAAATGGGGATAATGTCACTTCCGAAGCAGCGCCCAAGAAACTTGTCGATATCGACTTCAACAAGCATGTTCGACCGATCCTTTCAGACCGTTGCTTCTCTTGCCACGGCCCAGATGCAGCCGCGGTCGCGAAAAACGCAGGACTGCGTCTCGACTCATTAGAGGCAGCCACCACAGTCACTAAGAACGGGCACACGCCCATCACCCCCGGCAACCCTGATGAGAGCTACATCTTCAATCGGATTCTTGATCCGAACAGCCCCATGCCGCCCCTGGATTCTGACCACAAGCAGCTCACACCTGACGAGGTTGAGATTTTGAAGCGATGGGTCGCCGATGGGGCGGAATACACGCCGCACTGGGCCTTCACTCAGCCGGAAGCTCCCGCAGTCCCCGAAACTGAGAATGCCGAGTGGGCATCGAACGAGATTGACCAATTCATCTTGAAGCATCTTGAGTCAGTCAAAGTCGCCCCATCCCCTGAAACTGACCGCGCCACCCTTCTCCGGCGCCTGAGTTTCGTCCTCACAGGCTTGGCACCCACGCTTGATGAACTCAGCCAGTTCATCAACGATGAATCCGCAGACGCCTACGAGAAGGAAGTCGACCGCCTCCTGGCCAGCCCACGCTTCGGCGAGCGAATGGGCTCTCTTTGGCTTGATGCGGCTCGTTACGCGGATACTCACGGATATCACCACGACGAATACCGCTCAATCTGGCCCTATCGAGACTACGTTGTGAAGGCCTTCAACGAGAACATGCCCTACGACCAGTTCGTCACCGAACAGCTTGCAGGGGATCTGATCGAAAATGCGTCGCAGGATCAGTTGATCGCCTCGGCTTTCAATCGCAACCACAACATCAACGACGAAGGTGGGGCACTGGACCTAGAGTATCGAGTCGAGGCCATTTCTGACCGCGTCGAAACGACCGGCACCGTATTTCTTGGCCTGACCATGAACTGCTGCCGTTGCCACGATCACAAATACGATCCTATCGAGCAGCAAGACTACTACAACCTCTATTCCTTCTTCAATTCGTTCCAAGAGAAAGGTCGTTACCAGCACAGCCGCCACGGCTCCCGCGCCTACCCGCCCTA
Organism: uncultured Verrucomicrobiales bacterium; assembly: GCA_964021555.1. Lineage (GTDB taxonomy): Bacteria > Verrucomicrobiota > Verrucomicrobiia > Verrucomicrobiales > Akkermansiaceae > CAXIBU01. The sequence continues at coordinate 5,661 of CAXIBU010000049.1, forward strand.
TCTAGAGCTTCCCACCCCAGAACAAGAATCCCAGCGCGCGGAATTAACGAAGCAATTAGCCGAAGCCAATCAGCTCCTCAAAGAAGCGGCAGCAGATCAAAAAAAGGCACGACAAGACGCGGTCAACAAGCTCAACGGGAAGCTCGGTGAGCTGAACAACCAGATCTTAAGGACCATGGTGTCGAAGGAGCTGCCCGATCCCGTTCAAGGATTTGTGCTAGACCGCGGAGCCTACGATGCACCGCTAAAAGACAGACCGACAGAGCGCAAACCAATCAAATTCCTCGGTGGCGAACTTCCTAAAGGAGCGCCGGCGAATCGACTTGGATTGGCTCAATGGATCACTTCACCTGAAAATCCCTTAACCAGCCGAGTTCACGTCAATCGGCTATGGTCTACGGCGTTTGGCACTGGCATCCTCAGTTCTCAAGGTGACTTCGGAAACCAATCACCCTTCCCCGTTTACCAAGATCTTCTCGATTATCTGGCCATCGAATTTGTGAAGTCGGGCTGGGACCAAAAAGCACTGCTCAAGTCTTTGGTGATGAGCAGCACCTTCAAACAAAGCGCTAAATATCGCGCCGAGCTCAAGGACGTGGACCCCAATAACGAGTGGCTTAGCTATTACCCACGGCGTCGACTCCCTGCTGAGATGCTGCGCGATCACGCCCTCGCCAGCTCCGGCCTCCTCAACGACAAAATGGGCGGACCGCCAGTGAAGCCATACCAGCCTGTAGGTCTCTGGGCGGAACGGGCCATCCCGTCGTCCGGCACCAAGAATTACAAACGTGACGATGGCGATGCACTCTACCGCAGAACTCTCTACACTTTCATTAAGCGCACGGCAGCTCCACCAATGATGGCTAACTTTGACGCTCCTTCGCGAGAGGCCTGCACCGTTTCTCGGAGCACGACCAACACCCCTCTACAAGCCTTGCAATTATGGAACGATGAGCAGTTCTTGGAGATCTCGCGAGTTTTGGCAGCAGACCTTCTGACACAGACCATCAGTGATGAACAGCGCCTTGCAGTGGCCTTCCATCGTTGCACTTCGCGTCAACCTGATGAGGGTGAGATGAAGATCCTGCTCGAAACCATCACTGAGTTCCGCAAACGCTACGCAGAGAAGCCCGAGCAAGCGAAAATCTTCCTCAAGCAAGGGGTTTCCCCGATTCCTGAGGGTGTCGACCCCTCAGAACTGGCCGCCTGGGCTCTGACCATGAGCGCCATCCTTAACCTCGACGAAACCATTTCCATCAACTGAAGCCATGGACCCTTTAGAAAATCACTTCCTCGGGATCACCCGCCGTCAATTTTTCGCCAAAGCCGCAAAGGGCGTTGGCTCGACCATGGGGCTTGCTGCCCTGCAGTCAATTTTCGGCTCAAGCGCCAGTGCCGCTGAGGCTGACCTTGGCTTCCGCGAGATTCCGCATTTCGCGCCAAAAGCGAAGCGTGTGATCTACTTGCACATGATGGGAGCACCGAGCCAGCTCGATCTCTTCGACTACAAGCCAAAGCTCCACGAATTCCGTGGCCAAGACCTGCGCAAGATGCCTGAGGTGTTCAATAATCAGCGCATCACTGGAATGACCTCGGGACAGTCATCGCTGCCGATTGCTCCCTCGATTTTCAAGTTCGACAAATATCAGAACAACGAGGATGGCCTTTGGGTTTCCGAACTCCTTCCCCACACTGCCAAGCAAGCCCACGAGCTCTGCGTGGTAAAGTCGATGTTTACCGAGGCGATCAACCACGAACCAGGGATCACCTTCTTCCAAACTGGCTCACAAGTCCCGGGCCGCCCTTCAATGGGCTCTTGGATGAGCTACGGGCTTGGCAATGCCAATAAGGACCTTCCTTCTTTCATAGTCATGATCTCTCAAGGGGCTGGCAACATGCAGGCTCTCTCCTCGCGGATGTGGGGCTCTGGATTCCTCCCATCAGAGCACCAAGGAGTAAACTTCAGAGCTGGTTCCGATCCCGTTCTTTTTCTCAATGACCCGAAAGGCATGGACCGCTCGGATCGCCGGCGCATGCTGGATTCCGTCGCAGCGCTCAATCAGCGACGTCATGCTGAAATTCAAGATCCGGAGATCCTAGCGCGGATTTCCCAAGCTGAGATGGCCTACCGCATGCAGATGTCGGTGCCTGAGCTAAGTGACATCAAAGGCGAAGACGAGAAAACGCTCGAGATGTATGGCGATGACGTCAAGAAGCCTGGCACCTTTGCACGCAATTGCATCCTTGCGCGGCGACTGGCAGAGCGCGGAGTGCGCTTCATCCAGCTCTACCACCGTGGCTGGGATGCGCACGGCAACCTTCCGAAAGAAATCAAGGCTCAGTGCAAGATGGTCGATCAGGCGCAAGCTGCACTCATCAAAGATCTCCGCCAGCGCGGTCTTTTGGACGACACCCTGATCGTCTGGGGCGGCGAATTTGGTCGGACGGTCTACTCCCAGGGCAAGTTGACTGCCACCACCTACGGTCGTGATCACCACCCACGCTGCTTCACCACATGGCTCGCAGGGGGCGGGGTCAAACCCGGCATCTCCTACGGTCAGACCGACGACTTTGGATACAACATCCTCGGCCCCGACGGCAACCCACTCACTGAACCAGACCGCCATCACCAGAACCCCGGTGCCATGCACGTTCACGACCTCCAAGCGACCATGCTGCATTTGATGGGAATCGATCACAAACGTCTCACCTACCGTCATCAAGGAAGAGATTTCCGACTTACCGATGTCGCAGGGTTCGTGAATCACGACATCCTGGCCTGAGCCCGTCTCTCCACCTGAAAAGATCTTGCCGTGTTAACTTGGATCGGACACTTCCACCCACTCATCTTGCACCTCCCCATCGGTCTCACGACTGCGTGGTGCATTCTCGAATTTTGGCCAAAAAAGAAAGATGCCGAGCCTGGCAGTCGAAATGATGCCATTCGCTTAGTCGCCATCTTTACCGCCCTAAGTGCGGTAGCTGCCGCGGTGACTGGTTTTCTATTAGCAGCTGGCAAACCCGATACTTTTACTGGCGAGACGGTAGACCTACACCGTATCCTTGGGATTGTTTACGGCTCAGCCTGCATCATTACAGCCATCGCTTGGTTCATCCTCCATCGTCGGGGCAAAGCCGCTCAGATCAGTTACCGCGTCCTCCTTCTGATCACAGCAATTCTTCTCGCGCCAACAGGGCACTTGGGAGGCAACTTGACTCATGGCGAAACTTACCTGACCAAGGACGCCCCCGACTTCATCAAAGGCCTACTCGGCGAAGAGATCGAGACCTCTAAATCGGTGTCGATGGACGAGAATTCTTCATTCTTCGTCGCCATCGTCGAACCTGTCTTGATTAACCGCTGCTACTCTTGTCACTCTGGCAGTAAACTCGAAGGCGGAGTCGCTCTTAAACCACAATCCGAGCTACAGCAGTATCTGGGAGCTGATGGGAAGTTGCTACCGACTCTTGACCTGCCCATCAACCACAAGCTGCACATGCCACCGACGGGCAAAACTCAGCTGCTTCCAGATGAATTGGCATTGCTCCAATGGTATGCCACGGCCGCCCTTGAGCCGGACGCCACCGTTGCTCAAGTCACCTTGCCTGAAAATCTTGCCCACTTGGACGATCACCTCGAATTTTCAGAAGACAGCTTGCCTGAGATCGATCGCGATGCCGTCCGGGCCCTCGTAGAGGCACAAGTTTACGTTCATCCAGTTTCCAAAGACTCCAAATTGCTGTGGATCGATGCCGCTGCGGCTGCCCCGCGCTTTAAACCCGAGCTCTTGGATTCACTGAAAAGGCTCGCACCCAATATCAAATGGTTGAGCCTCGCTCGCACCGGGCTCGACGACCAGGCCATCGAGCTAGCAGCTGAATGCCCTAACTTGGAACAGCTCGACCTTTCATACTGCAAGATTACGGATAATGGTCTCGAATTGCTCGCCGACCACCAAAACTTGAAGCGCCTAACCTTGGTTCACACCCCGATTTCTGATGCTTCCCTGCCCATCTTCGACAGCCTTCCTAAATTGGCTAAGCTCTCCCTGTGGAAGTCTGCAATCACTCCCGAGGCAGCTAAGGCCTTCGCCGAACAACATGAAGAAATCGAAATCAATGAATTGATCTTCAGCGAAAGCTTGGAAACTGCCGCCCCGCCGCAACCGGCCGGCCTTCCTAAGGTTACCGAGCTAGGCAAGTTCCCCTTCCCGACACTGGATGGCTGGAAGGCTCTGACGGTTATCGACCAAAACCGCGCCATCAAGAACGAGACTGAAGTGCCGGTCAAATACCGGGTAGGCAATGTTGTTTTCGAAGCTCGAAAAGACACAGGAACCTTGACCCCATTCCTCGTTGAATTCACACAAAAAGATCACTTCAAGGTTCTCAGCATCGGCACACCGAGAAAACCAAAGACCTTCAAAGTTGGCCAAAACTCACTGCCATTCAGCGACCAAGGTCCGATTGAAGTAAGCGTCGCTCCCGGAGCATCTCTCGCGATCGCATGGACGACGATCGACGACCCGATCCTGCCTTTCACAGATAACCCAGCTGTCGACGTGTGGTTATCAGGTGGGGTAGCCCCCAAAGACTCAGCCAAAGTCACGATGAAGGGAGTCGTTCCGGGCAAGTCGGCCAAACCTTACAAGCGCACCTACGCCTTTGCAATCGAGCTCACCCCCTTAAAATGATCTTCGTGGGCACTTTTTGCCCCTATCTGGCAATTTTCTTAACAGCGAGCGCGCATTATTCGTGAGCAGACTTGACCTAATCACGCTTCACTGGATAAATGCCGTTCGAGCAAGCAGTAGGGCCCGTAGTTCAATGGATAGAACGATGGTTTCCGGAGCCGTAGATAGAGGTTCGATTCCTCTCGGGCCTACCAGCTCCCCCGTCCGCAGGAGGAGAAAGCTTGATTCTTGTTCAGCCCCCCACTAATATCTCGTTTAACGTGAAGGTTTTCTATAAAAAACAGGGGGCACGGGGGCTCACGCTGATCGAAATGACATTGGTCATTTTGCTAATGATTGTGCTTTCCGCTGTAGGGTTTTCTGGCGCAAACGCTTATTCCAACTGGAACAAAGGCCGAGAGGCTGGCGAGACCTTGCGCGAAGTTTACGCAGCTCAGAAGTTGTATCTCGCCGATCATCCCACCCAAGAGCCTTCTGATTTAACCTCTGCGCTGCTTCTTCCTTACCTCAGGAATAAGTCGACTTTCCCAACCATCGAAAGCCTTACCGGCGCGTCGCTCACCATTACGGTCACTAACATGCCCCCCACGATCCAAGGCGACTACGACCCTTCCGGCAACTCGACGGATAACCTTTGGGACGTAGGTGAATAATGGTTGGGCCCATTAGAGCTTTTGGCAGGCTCCCTCAGCTTCTCATTGCTGCGGCACTGACCTTGTGCACTTGCTACGCTCAAGAGACGGAAGCATCCGAGGATCCGAAGCCAAGTCAACCTCGCAAAGCCGTCGTTGATCCTGCTTCGATCCACGAGCTTCACCAAGTTCCGAGTTCCTATCGTTACAGTGGCGAATACGTGCTGCACCGGCGAACCAAGGCCTCCGCCTTGGAACAAATTCACACTCCCACCAGCGCCCTGCGCTACCATGTTTTTACCGATGGCGAAGAAGTTCGCATCTATCTGGCCACGGTGCCCCAGGAGTTCTCCGTCTTCCAGATCTATCGCAGTGATGGAGTTCAGATCCTAAAAGACGAGGGCCAGACTCAAGAACTGGTGCCCGGCGTTCAAGCTACCACGATGACCGGCGGCAAGCTCCGCCACCTCTGTCTCGCCCGTGATTTTTTCCAATTGACTGAATTTCCAGGGAATTCAGATCAAGTGATCATCCTAAGAGCCCAACGGGTTGGTGCTAAGCTGCCAAAGAAATCTCAGTGAGGCTCTGCCAAAAATGAGTTGAAACCCGTGCTTGGCAGCGAACTTTCATAAACTAGAATAAATCCATGCTGTCAGATCTGACTCCACGAGAACCAACCGAGCAAGCCCCCGTGCCGCACACCACTCCCAGGCGCGATGGAGGCGCCAACCAGAATCTATTGGTGGCCTTATTGCTATTGGCCACAATTTCCTCCGGTTTCATGTTGGTGAAATACATTCAGTCCAACCAAGAAAAGCAGGTGCTAAGTCTGGAAAACTCAGACCTGCGATCACAGCTGGAGCTCGCAAAAACAGCTCCTTCCGGGGCAAGCGCGACTGAAACACCAGAGGCTTCCAGACCGAGCTCGGCCAATAGCCGAGATCAGCAGGATTCCAATAAACTAACTTCGACCGAGGAGCAGGCACCCGCCATCTCCAACCCTTTGAGCGATGCCGCTGGGGCGACTTTGCAAGAACCCAAGTTCGGATCCGACGGCTTCGAGCCGACTAACCTTAAAGTCCAACAAGCCGTTGTGGTTGAGCTCAGCGATGGCCAACTCCAGAAAATCTTGCTCGAAATTCCCGTTCTTTACCAAAGCCGCGAACTAAAGATGAACCCACAACGAGTCAGCGAGCTCCGTCAGTTGCGCGATCAGGTGGTCAATCACCACACCAAACTGAGAGACTTGCGATCAGAAGGGGCCATGTTGTTGAGCGCTTGGAATCAGTTCTTGAAAAAGACAACTCCCATCCCCGCGCTCCGCGTCGACAGCGTAACGCTCCCCTCCAATCAAGGCCCACAAGCACCCAATCGTTACTCCAAACCTGGGGAAAAAGCTGACATCCAAATCTCACAAGACTCATGAAGATCCTCTCACGCAGTTTATTACTGAGCCTCGCGCTCGTTTCCCCTCTCATCGGTCAGGATGCGGATCCAGATCAGGGGACACCGTCACGAGCGGTTCCGGTAGAAGAGCCAGAAGAAGGCGCCGACGCTGGCGAAGATGAGGAAGCCCCACCGCTGATTCCATTGATTCCCATTCCAGAATCCATCAAAGAGAAACCGCTTCCCGAACTCCCCAATGAACTGAAGGAAAAGCTACTCGATGAGAAGGAAATTCAGCCGACTCCACCACCAGCCAAAGTCGAGCAATCAGTCGAGCCTGCGGTGGAAGCTCCCGAGACCTTCATCAAAAGCACGGCGAAGCTTCAACTGCCCTTCCTTCCCAAACCCATCCACCCGGCGCCGATTGGATGGACTTTCCGCCGAATGGAAGAAAACAGCCGTCCCTGGACCACCAAGCTTAGCCTCGCTGATGGTTCCACTTTGAATTTGGAAATCCGGCCATTCCGCCTCGCTGTTCCATCAAGGGAAGAAGGGGCTTTCACTATTGTTGAGCCTGGTTTCGACCCAAAACAAGCCTACCGCCAAGGTAAGACCCTCGGGGCATTACTTACGCGCTATGATCTCGAATTAGAGAAAACCGAGGCCGAACTCGATACCCTAATCAAAGAGCTCGACGAACTTCTCTCATCACTACCTAGCCAACCATGAGAGTTCTGTCACCGCTGCTAATCCTGCTCACAGGCCTGCTCTTAGGCAGCGCCATCGGAGTCGCGACGCTTGGTGAACCAGCGACCACCACGGCGACACTAGCTGAAACCGTTAGATTCGAGGCGGCCTCTCCCAATTTGAGCGCTCCGTCCCAGACAGCCACAGACCCTCGACTTCTCAACGAATTTCGAAAACTGGAAGCCAACTTAAACGGCCTCAAAGCTGATAATCGGACCTTACGTCGACAGCTCGCGGAGACCAACCGGGACCTCGCTGAACTGCAGTTTCAAGTCGATAGCCACAGTGAATCTTTCCGACCGCTGGGCGACGATTCCGGCAGCCGCGGCGCGACCCCGCTGAGATCACCCATGCTTCAACCCCTGTTGCCGCCGAAGAGGTGAATTCCACTCGACGAACAGCTTGCCCAGTCTTCACCTGGGCGATGTGGTTACTTGGCTTATTTGCACTGAGCCAAGCCATAGCTGTCGCCTGGGCGCTAAATTCCAAATTCCGCCGGACCGAAACGCAGGTTCAGCGAATCGAGATCCCGGTGCCGGTTGCCTCTCCCTACACATTGGTTCAATCAGCCAGGGAAACAAGGGATCCAGAGCCAACGATTGAAGAACTCATCGATCGATTAAACATCGACGTCGAGCAAACGGCGCGTGACGCCATCGCCGACAACCGTAAACCGAAGGATCCCAAACCAGTTCTACCCCAGTTGGAAGCCGACAATCCTGCCGATCAGCTAGATCCCGCCCTGCGAACAAAGCTCACTGCAGCCACTGCCTTTCGACAACGAGGGGACCTGGCCAGGGCCTTGGTTACTCTGGAGGCGCTCACCCAGGAAGCCCCAGATTCCGCTCACGTGCTTTATGAACTGGCTCTTGCCTATGAAGATTTGCAAGAGCCCCAGCGAGCTCGTAGAACCTATTTTGACATCTTCAAACTCGGTTCAGAAAAGGCCGGCCGATTTTTTCTGAAGGCGAACCACAAGCTCAATCATGGATTTGGTGATCCCAGCCTATTTCGTGATAAGATCACCTTCGGCACCATCCGGCCCAAGATCACTACTGATGCTGAGGGCAACCGGCACGTCGCTCTCAGTATCCCGGTCACCCTCCTGCCTGGTAATGAAATCGATACCAGTGACCTACGGGTCGATGTCGATTTCTTTGACAAAGTCGGCCAGAATGAAATCTCTGAGGTATTTGTGGACATGAAGAAAGGCTGGCTGCACCCGCCTGTGACTTGGGAGGCAGGTGAAGAAATTTACTTTGTCAGCTACGTCATCCCCAAGCCTACCGCCTTTGAAGTTCAAATGAACGGCAAGCATGAATTTTACGGCTACACGGCGAAACTTTTCTACAAAGGCGAAGCAATGGATGCTGAGGCCTCGCCCAGATCACTCTTTATCACGCGGAAGAAACAAGCTGATGAATGGTTCCCCATGCCGGACGAAAATTTCCTGGATGGCGGACTGCTCCCTGAAAAAGTCGATGACTTCTTACCTGAAGAGTGATTTTACGGCTTCCCAGTCGCCTGATTTTTCTTCACCGTCCCGCTGGCCATGGCAGAAGCTGAAATTCCAAAACAACTCGGTGACTACGAGCTGATCGAACTGATCGAGCATCAAGATAATCTACTTTCTTTCGATGCCCGCCAGAATTCCGTCGGCCGCAAGGTGGTCTTAGTGCTTCTGCATCCCGATGCCGCCACGCCAGAAGGGGTTCAGTCCTTCAAGGCAATGGTTCGCGCCAAGGCTGGAGTCCATCAGGTTCATATTGGCCCCATCTTCGAGATCCAAGAGTTGGATGGCATTCACTTCTTCACTCGGCAGCATGTCGTGGGGCAATCCCTAGCTCAGCTAGCCGATGAAGGAAAAATGCTCGCGCCATCTCTCGTTTTCAAGATCTTGGAATCAGCCGCTGAGGCCTTTATCTACCTCGAGGAGAATCAGATTAACACTCGCCCCCTCTCTCTCAGGCACCTTTACCTCGGGCCGGACGGCGTTTGTTATCTGAGAAATACCGCGCTAGCTGGCGAGCGTGATGATTCAAGATCTTCAGAAGACCTGTTCAAGCTCGGGAGCGAACTTAAGGCTCTGATCGAACTCAACGCTCCCGGCTCGGGCCGTGCACACACCCTTCTGCAATGGATGAGAGGAGAGGGTCGCGAGACTGAAATGACTTGGTCAGAACTGCTCAAGCTGTGCAAACGGGTCGAAGATCAATTCACCTCGGACACTGTCGAACGGCCGGCGTCTCGCCCGCTCGGCTCCAAGCCAAAATCAAACTCATGGCTGCCCTTTGTCATCGGAGCACTGGCCGTTGTTTTGGCGGTTGCTGTTTTTGCAGTCTTAAATACTGGCAATCCTTCTCAGAACGAGGAGACCCCACCAAAAGCCAAGCCCCCGCTAGAAATTCTCTCGAAAGAGAACGACCAGCTGATGTTTTCAATCAGTCAGAGTCCCGTCAGCATCGGAGAATACCACGAATTTCTACTCATGTGGGATGAGATGAACGAAGCCGCACGCCACGCATTGCGCCACCCAGAACAACCGGCAGAGAAGAAATCTTACGAACCCACGGACTGGCTCGACATGCTCTCGGCAGCACGTTCCGAGACCACATGGGAAAACCGAACATTGAGTTTGGATTCTCCGGTTACCTACGTCGACTTTTGGGACGCTTGGGCTTACTCAAAGGCCATGAATGGGAAAC
>CAXIBU010000050.1:0-15808 GCA_964021555.1 uncultured Verrucomicrobiales bacterium
GGAATGGAGAGACGCGATGCAGAGATCACCTTCCGCCCGCTCGGAGTCGAGGAGTAACTGCGACAGGCTGGCAAGGGTTACGCATTTCTTTAGAGCGTATTTGGCGCATTAACCTTTCGCTTCGGGCACCAGTTAACCAGGCGGTTGGGTGACGGATTCACGGTGATGCCTAAAAGGCGGGCAACTTTCCCAAGAGTGGACGGTTGTATCTCGGCATGTCTCCAAGAGTGTTACGTTCCCACATCATTGGTTTATCAATTCTCTGTGCAGGATCAGTGTGGAGTGAGCCAATTAGCGATTCTTGGTTGTTCAGCCTTTCGGGCCGCTACGCTCAGATCTACCCTGATCGCGAGGCGGAGGCGAGTGGTGACGCGGTGACCACTTGGGCGAGAGGGCAGGGCACGCAGTCCTTGCCGACCTATGCAGGTGTGCATGAAGTGAGCGAAGGTGCGGACTCGATCTACGTCCGCAGCACGGGGCTCGGTTTTCATACGATGGGGCCGTGGTATGGTGAGACTGGCAACCTGTTCCCGAACTATCCCGCCAATCGGGCGGGTATTTTCCGCTTTCCCAAGACCCCGCAATTCCCAGCAACCAAAGTTGCGACGGGGCTGGGGACCATCGGGCTATTTGTTGATGGGGTATCGATGTTCGATTCTCGCGATGCCTTTTCCTACGATACCTCTCAAGCTCAGGACGATCGGCCAAATGCGCAGCAGGGCGTGAATGGCGACGGAGTCTGGAATCGAGACGCATTTGTGAACGAGAGCGTGACCTTTGATCCGGCGAATGCCCACCAAGCAGGTCTCAACTACCATTATCACGCGAACCCACCTGCCTTGCGGCACTTGCTTGGCGGCTCGGTCGCTTATGATGAGGCGACCAATCGCTACACGGAATCCGCGAACGGTGAGCATTCTCCCTTGATCGGTTGGGTGGAAGACGGCTTGCCAATCTACGGGCCCTACGGCTACTCCTCGCCACTCGACGCAGGATCTGGAGTGCGACGGATGATCTCGGGATATCAAACTCGGGACGGATCACGAGGGTCGATCAATCTCACGACTCAGGGGCGCACCAGCTTGCCGCAGTGGCGAGTGCGCAATGAAGGAGGGATCACGACGACCGTGCTGGCGGGGAATTTCTACGGACCTGCCGTGAGCGAGGCCTTTCCCTTGGGGCACTATGTCGAGGACTACGCTTACAAGGGCGACCTGTCGGGTTACTCGCTCTATGATGGAAGTGGCCTCTTTTCTGAAACGCAGCATTTTGATCTCAATGAATACAATGTGCGCTGGTGCGTGACGCCTGAATTTCCAGAGGGGACCTGGGCTTATTTCAGCGCTATCCTCAGCGACGGAACACCGACTTTCCCCTACAATATTGGTCTTTATTATTACGCTGACCCCACTGGCGGAGCGGTAAATACAGTTCCTAACGACGCACGGGTGATCCACCAAGCGGGCCCTGAAAGGCCATCATCGAGCACGGTGTCGGCTGGCGATCAGTCGGGCGATGTGGTCCTGATGTGGAGTTCGGTGGCAGGCGGGAACTACGTGGTTGAGGAGTCGTCGTCTTTGGATGATGATTGGGAAGCTCTGGCGATTGTTGATGCGGTTACCTCAGAAAGCTCGGTGGTGGATTCTCAAAGATTGAATGTGGAGAATACGCACTTCTATCGCACTAAATTGAATTACATCCGTCCCTTCGATGACAATGGCTTCGTTTATGACTCTTCTATCCTTGGCACAGGGCCGCAACCGAATGTTCTGCTCTTGATCTTGGATGACTGGGGAGTCGATGCCTCGGAACTCTATAATACCGAGCAGGGGGTGATGCTGGCACAAATGCCGAATTTGCGGGCCATCGCCGAGCGCGGCCTGCGTTTCACACGAGGCTATGCTCAGCCGATTTGCTCCCCGACCCGGGCGACTATTTTGACTGGGCGCTCACCTTACCGCACCGGGGTGACCAATCCTACTGGCAACAATACACTGGGTGCTAGCGAGATTACCATTCCTGAAGCTCTGACTAGTCAGGCTCCCGCCTATGGCTTGGCGTCCTTCGGCAAGTGGCACCTCGGTTCTGGAAATACGGGTCCCTTCGATACTGGCGGCTGGCCGAATTTTGCAGGCACCCTGCAGGGTGGTGTTTCGAGCTACACGGACTGGGACGAAGTGAAGATCGAGAACGGCACGCTGGTCTCGACCACTGCTAGAACCACCTATGCTACGACCGCTCAGGTCGACAGCGCCAAAGCTTTCATCGATGCTCAGGGTGACAACCCTTGGTTCGTCTGGATGGGGTTCAATGCGCCCCACTCGCCGTTCGAAGATCCCGAGCCTCACGTCATCATCCCTGGGGGATATTCGACCGCGGGGACATCGAATCTGGATCTCTACGTCAAGTCGCTGGAGGCGCTGGATCACGAAGTTGGGAGGCTCTTGGAATCAGTAGACTTGGCAAATACCAACATCATCGTGATCGGCGACAATGGCACGCCGGGGCAAGTGGTGCAGGCACCTTTCGGCAATGGGAATGCCAAGGCGACCTTGTTTGAAGGAGGGATAAATGTGCCCTTCTTTGCCGCCGGCCCAGATGTCGTTCGCAGGGGGACCAGCGATAAGCTTGTGCACGTGGTTGACCTATTCTCAACGATTCTGGAAATGGCTGGCGTCAATAGCAACCAGCTCATCGATCCCAGCGAGCTCGACTCACGAACGCTCCTTCCGCTGCTGCGCGGTGGGACCGATGCGATGCAGCGCTGTATCGTCTCCGAGCAATGGATAGGCACGGGTAATAACGATGGCCGCAGCTTGATCAGCGACGAGTTTCCAAACTTCAAACTGATCAGTTTTCAGGATATTACCGATGCCAATGACCTGCCTCGGTATGAAATGTATGACCTAAGCGCTAGCCCTGATGAGTCTCAAGGGCTAGTTGTTCCACCAGTCTCTGGGGATGCGCATTTTGCCGCTTACGAGGCCCTGACAGCCAAAGACGAAAGCTTGCAGCCTGCGGTCGCGGCATCCTTCTTCTATCTCGAACTGCAAGCGATCTCTGGTCCAGCGAGTCCTCCGGCGAACTTGGGGGTCGCGCCGACTTCGGTGACGATTGATGGGGTCGAGGTAGCCAGCATTGAGGGTCGTCTCAATGCCACTGATACGGCAGACCGTTATTGGGTAAAAGTCGGGGTCGCTGATGCCAGTGCGGTTGATCTGGTGAATTCGGAGGCAATTGTGACCTTCCCTGACAATCCAAATTCAGGGGATGCCCGGCAGTTCACCGCCATTTCGATCGAGGCGGCACCTTGAGTTGTGGGTGCCTTTGATTTCTCAATACCGGAGAAAGCGCGATTTTTCTCAAATTCGCGGTTTCCAAACAGCAAGTCTTTCTCCAAGCTGCGCGGCCCTCCGCTCGTTGCGGAGTAACACCGACCTTTTCCGACATGACTTCCGCCGAGATTCGCCAGAGCTTTTTCGACTTCTTCCAGAAGCAGCAGCACACCCTTGTGCCTTCTGCTTCCTTGCTTCCACAGAGTCCGGGCCTTCTGTTCACTAACGCGGGGATGAACCAGTTCGTGCCGTATTTCCTCGGCACGGAAAAGGCACCTTACAACCCGCCGCGTGCCACCGATACGCAGAAGTGCATCCGTGCCGGGGGCAAGCACAACGACCTCGACGATGTCGGATATGACACTTACCACCACACGTTTTTCGAAATGTTGGGCAATTGGTCCTTTGGTGATTACTTCAAGACCGAGGCGATCCAGTGGTCCTGGGACTTGGTGGTTGAGACCTGGGGCTTCCCTGCTGAGCGACTCTATGCCACCGTTTACGCACCGAATAAGGCGGCTGGCGATCCGGGGAACTTCGACCAAGAGGCCTACGACCTTTGGGCTGAGTTGTTCAAGAGCAAGGGGCTGGACCCGGCCAAGCACGTGGTCGATGGCAACGTCAAAGATAACTTCTGGATGATGGGTGAGACGGGGCCTTGCGGCCCTTGTTCCGAGCTCCACGTTGATCTTACGCCAAACGGTGATTCCGACGGTAAGCTGGTGAATTTGGATTCCGACCAGTGCATCGAGATCTGGAACTTGGTCTTCATTCAATACAATGCTGAGGCTGATGGAACCTTCCGTGACCTGCCAGCCAAGCACGTCGATACCGGTATGGGCTTCGAGCGTGCCTGCTCGATCTATCAGGGAACCAAGGGCTTTACCGACTTCTCCAAGCGCCCTTCGAACTACGCTACCGACGTTTTCACACCTCTCTTCTCCAAGCTCGAAGAGCTGTCAGGAAAGACCTACGTCGATATCTACCCTGAGAGTGTCAAAGTCGATAAGTCGACTCTCAATGCGGAGATGAAAGAGGCCGTCGCCTTCCGCGTGATCGCCGACCACATTCGAACGCTGAGTTTCTCCATTGCTGATGGCATTTTGCCTGGAAATGCGGGCCGTAACTACGTCTTACGCCGGATTTTGCGCCGCGCCGTGAACTATGGGCGCACTTTGGGCTTTCTCGGTGATAAGCCATTCCTGCCCGAGCTGGTGGAAACGCTCGCCGAGCAACTTGGCGAAGTCTTCCCCGAGCTGATCGCCCGCAAGGAGGCCATTAAAGAGGCGCTTGGTCGTGAGGAGGAGAGCTTCAACCGCACGCTCGCTCGCGGACTTCAGCTCTTCGACGAGATTGCGGCCACTTGTGGTAAAGAATTCCCGCCGGAAGAGGCATTCAAGCTCTACGATACCTTCGGTTTCCCGACCGACCTCACCAAGATCCTCTGCGAAGAGCGCAGCTTGAAATTCAACGAAAAGGCCGTCGATGCCTACATGGAAGAGGCTCGTCAGCTGTCGCGTGAAAATCAAAAGAAGAACGTCGTCCGCGCCCTGGACATGGCCAGCGAGGTCAATACCGAGTTCACGGGCTACGACGAAGATTCCTCTCAGGCCGAAGTTCTCGAAGTTCACAGCGACGACGATCATCTTTTCGTGATCACTGACCGCAGCCCCTTTTATGCCGAGATGGGGGGGCAGCAGGGCGATCTTGGGATCATGACGCCCTATAAAGACGGCGAATTTGGCGAGCCAATTGAAATTCTCAACGTCGCTCAGATCGGACAAGCGCGGGCTCACTTGGTGGCCCTCGATACCGAAGTCGCCGTTGGTGACACCGTGGCCTTGAGCATTGATACCGAGCGTCGGCGCCAGATTGAGTCGCACCACACGGCCACCCACCTGCTGCACTGGGCGCTCCACGAAGTGGTTTCAGAAGATGCGACCCAGCAGGGTTCATTGGTCACGCCGCGCCGCTTGCGCTTCGACTTTACCTCTGGGGCCGTCAGCGACAAGCAGCTCGCCGAGCTTGAGCAGTTGGTGAATGATAAAATTCAAGCCGGCGACGGGGTCTTCTACAACGAAGTGCCACACGTCGACGTCAAGGACCGTGCGGATGTCATGCAGTTCTTTGGCGATAAATACGGTGAGCTCGTTCGCGTCGTTCAGGTTGGTGGCAATGAGTCGTCATTGGATGGCTATGCGATGGAGCTTTGCGGTGGCACGCACGTCAGCAATACCAAGGAAGTCGGACTTTTCAAAATCAAGTCAGAAGGAGCAATCGCCGCTGGTGTTCGCAGAATCGAGGCCGCTTGTGGCGGTGCCGCATGGGAATGGATGCGTAAAGAAGTCGAGAAAGCTGACGAGGAGGAAAAAGAGCTCCGCGACCGCCTCTCAGCCACCAGCGAAAAACTGATCGCGGCAGGAAAAGAAGCCGTCACTTTCCGTCAGTTCCCCCACATCATGGGCTCGATGATGGTCGAGGGCAGCAGCGAAGACATCATCGGTCTATTCCGCCGCTACCTCGCGCATGTCGAGCAGCTCAAGCAAGCTAATATCGAGGCTGAGAAAGCCCTGAAAAAGGCACAAGCTGCTTCTGCCGCCAAGCTTGCGGACGCTTCACTCGCCGAACTGTTCGAGCAGGGCGGTGATCTGGTCGAAATTTTTGAAGGTCCCGCGAACTTGCTTCAAGAGCTGATGAACGGACTCAAAAAGCGTCAGTTCAGTGGCGTCGGATTCTTCGTCGTCGATGACGGCGAACGGCTCCATCTCGGTGCCTTCTGTGGCGATGATGCCAAGTCCCGCGGCAAGATGGCCGGCAAGCTCATTCAAGAATTTGCCCCAATCGTCGGAGGCAAAGGCGGCGGCAAACCAGACATGGCCCGCGGTGCCGGTCTGGACCGCGCCAAGGCCCAAGAACTAGTCGCCGCTGTCAAAGCCAGCCTGTAAAAAACTCTTGGGGTCTGCGGGTATGCTAGCCGCACGTTTCAGTCTAGCGAGCACCTCAACAGTGATGGAGCGCGAGTTTCCGAACTCGCACGAACTGGTCTGGCGTTGGTGCTCCACGAGCGAGTTTGGAAAATGACTTCATGGTGTTCCGCCTAGCCCTTATAGGGTCGCGGTTCATCATCGAACTCTGTGCGTTAAGGCTTCAGGTTTAGCTCCAGCAGAAGCTCATCTTGATTTGCTCGGCGTCGTGGAATTCGAGGGCCGTGCGTTTCATGGTTTCTTGACAGTAGTCTTCGAATTCATGCTCGTCGCCAAGGCCCAGGCAGCGTCGCATGCGCTCGTTGGAGGCGATGACTTCAAGGGCGATCCCGTGCTCCAGTGCGCCGCGCAAAGCTTTGAGGTCCTTAGCATGCCAATCGGAAAGCTGCCGGCGCAGCCGAAAGTAGTTTGCCACGCAAATTCCCGGTTCTTCCCGACGGACAAGATGCAATCGAGTATCCAAGAGCAGATTATCGACACCCAGATCCTTAGTGAGAAGGCGGTCTATTGCTTCGATGGCTCTTTCGGTTCGATTCATGCTGCAAGCTATTGCGACTCAGTCTCAATAGTCAAGAGGTGTTAGTTCGAAGACACAAAAAACCCCTGCTCACTCAAGAGCAGAGGTGCTTTCAGTGCTTCGCTAGATATCTACCAGCGCTTAAGTGCGAACTTCTCAGGAGTTGCGCAGTGAGTGTTCGCCACACCAATCAGTTGCTTTGGTGGAGGGGAAGACGGTTTTGATGGTCTGCTCGGAACTGACTTGGAAAACGACCGTTTGAGGGGCGTTGCGACGGCAAGATCCTTCATTGGTGTTGGTTGTCTGGTCCCAGTGGCGGCAGCTGGCACAGGACTTCGAATTTATTTCTGCTTTGGTATTCATAATCTCAATAAGGTTTTGGTTCCTTCTAAAAAGGTATCTTCAAGTCCCCGTTTTTCAATGGGTTTTTCGATTTTATTTCGTTCGAATTATCAAGACTCAGTCTCAATAAGGGCATATTGAGGGGGATCTCAAACGAGCACCCAGCCACGATATGAAGCAAATGGATTGAAAATGTGTTCTGTCGCTTTAGAAGACTTGAGAGAGATGAACCCTCAGGAGACCGCTAAAAGCTATGATGCACTTGCCGCCCACTGGGATAGTGAAGACTTCAACCGGGAGAATGGGCTGAGCCAGCATGCCAGAGCCGTGCGGTTTTCCAGAAAATCCGGTCATGCCATCGATGTTGGATGTGGCAGTAGCGGTAGGATTATTGATTTCCTCTTGAGCAGTGGTTTTGAGGTCGAAGGATTAGACATTTCAACCGAAATGCTCAATTTGGCGCGCTCAAGACATCCTGACCTTAAGTTTCATCAGGCCGATATAGTGACTTGGGAGTTCCCCATCCCATACGATTTCATCTCCGCATGGGATAGTGTTTGGCACGTCCCTTTGGAGCATCAAGCGGCGGTTTTGAGGAAGCTCTGTGATGGTCTCGCTGAGGGCGGTGTTTTGATCTACACCACTGGCGGCATTGATTCACCTGAAGAAGGAGCCAAGCCGTTCAAAGATCAGCCTCTCTACCACGCGGCACTGGGCATTCCAAAAGTGATGGAAGTGCTCACCGATGCGGGATGTATTTGCAGGCACCTTGAGTATGATCAAGCTTATGGGGATGACGTTGGTAAGCACCTTTATCTCATCATCCAGAAACAAACAGGCATCCTCAGGATCATAGCCTGAGGATGCCTGGGTAATTGACCGACTTAGCAAGGACTACTTGCTTGAATGTTCTTCTAACCAAGCTTTTCTTGCGGCGAGGTTTTTTTTGATTTTGTTCAAGCTAGCAAGGTCTGACTTCAGGTGGTTGTAGAGGCCAATCAGGGCCGCTGTGTCACGTTTGATATCTTTAGCAATTTCTTGAACCATCAATTTGGTCTCATGGGCCTGCTTGCTGCTCACGCTGGTGGTTGGAGCTGGTGCTGATGGTTGCATGATCTCTTCCAATTGCTTGCGGCGCGACTTGAGTGCGCTGTTGTTGCGGGCTATGTCGTCTTGATAGAAAGCCTTGGCTTCTTCGGAGATGTTCTTTTGAGCTAACTTGTTCTCCAAGGTTTTATTGCGACTGCTTAGGTCTTCGATGCTCTCCTTCAGGGCGGAAATCATCTTCTTCTGTTGTGCGTCGGTGAAGACGACTTCGCGGCGATTTTGTTTCCAGTCTTCGTTGGTGCGAGTGTTGTTCCAGCCCCAGTCGTATAGGCTGTCTACTTCTGAGTCATCGTTCTCGTATTTCTCGTAGTCGACATTTTTGGTGAATGATTTGGAGAGGGTGATGAGTTGGTTCGCGCGTTTCTCAATTTTGGCATCCATGAGAGCAACGCCTTTCTTGGCTGCTTCTTCGCCGATGTCTGGGTTGCCTGAGCGGAGCTGCTCTTTGAGCTCGGCGCGCCTTCTCTTGTAGTTACCGATGGTGCGAGCTAGGCCCTTCATGGTCTGCTCTTTCAGGTGCGCGACTTGAACCCTTGAGTCATGGGAGTCCTTCATTTTGGAGAGCGTATCGACTATCTTGTCAATGCGGCCTTCGATACGATCATTACTGCGCTCAATTTCTTGAAGCAGGGTTTGAATTTCAGCTTCGCGATGCTCAATTCTGGCTTCGATAACAGGGATGGAGGCCTTACGGCTGGCGAGCTGCTCTTCGGTGACCTCCGGGGTAGCTTCGGCCGGGGCTTGAGCGTAGGTGGCAAATACGGAGCAAGCGGTGATCGCGACCGAGAGGATGGTAGATGTATAAAATTTCATTGATGATAAGTGTAGATAGACAACAGCGTGAGATTTTGAGTGAAGTAGGTGTCAGGTCAAGCAGACAATCTGTTATGAAATGTGAGCTGGCGTGGTAGAGTTGCTCAATTATGATGGAGGATCTCTTCGGGGGACGAGGGCGGCAATGAAGATACCCAAATATAGGGTGCCGCAGATGGCTTCCAGAGCTGAGAGAATGCGGGTGAAACCGGTGCTGGCGGTAATGTCGCCGTAGCCCAAAGAGCTCATGGTGACTAGACTGAAGTAGAGTAGAGATCCGTCCTGCTCGGTAGCTTTCTCTCCAGAGCTAGTGAGAAAGTGACCGAGACCACTTAGATCACAGAGGTAATAGATATTTGCCCATAGTAATCCAAGGATGAGGTAGCCGCAGATCCCAGCGATGAGTCGGTCCATTTGGTTGTGGGTTTCGTGCTGAAGCGAAAAACGGATCACTGTTGCTAGCATTAGAGCCTGAAGAACCAAGATGAGCCATCGTGAGACGAGACCTATCGGGATGCTGTCTGGGTAGACTTCGATCAAAATGCCGAAAAGGATCACCGGCAGGCACAGTCCTGCAAAGACCCTGAGCCATGCCTGGTTGCTAGCCAGTAGGAAGCCGCCGAGGCAGAAGACAAAGAGGTAGAAGGACCACAAGAGCCCAGAGACCCATGGGATACTGGGGCTAGTCTGAATTCCACTCAGGAGGATGAGCCCTAGCAGGGTGACCAGCAGAAGCAGCGAGCGATGTCGCATCCGTTTGGTGAAGAGGGGGAATTCCGACATGGTCGATTCAGTCGCTGGTTACGGTTGGTGCATCTGTGTCGGTAGCCGGGGCTGATGTGCTCGACTTAGAGCTCATTTTTTCAACGAGTCCTTGGACGACGTAGTAGAGCAGAGGAACGGCGACCATACTAAAGAGCGTCGCGGTGAGCATGCCGCCAAAGACTGCCGTGCCCAGAACTCTGCGGGACTCCGCCCCTGCACCGCTGGCAATCAGAAGCGGGATGACACCGAGCACAAAGGACAGCGCAGTCATCAAGACCGCTCGGAAGCGGAGGCGAACGGCTTCGACGGCAGAGTCTTTGAGGCTCATGCCTTCGTCGCGCTTTTCCTTTGCAAATTCGGTGAGGAGAATGGCTGTCTTGGTCGAGAGGGCGATGAGAACAATAATCCCGATCTGGGTGTAAATGTTGTTTTCCATACCTCGTAGCATAATAGCGGCGACGGCACCGAAGAGGGCAAGCGGGACGGAAAGGCAGACCGAGATGGGAAGGGTCCAGCTTTCGTATTGAGCGGATAGGACCAGATAGGCCATCAAAATGGCGAATCCAAAGACTGCGCCTAGCCCGCTGCTGGCTGCGAGTTTCTGTTGGAAGGAAAGGTCCGACCAGGCAAATCCCATGCTGGGCGGGAGAGCACTTTCAGACAGCTCTTCCATGGCAGCCATCGCATCGCCGGAGCTGTAATCTCCAGCGGGATTACCAAGAATTTTCACTGCAGGCATCATATTGAAGCGAGTGATCGTTTGGGGGCCGACAATTTCTTTAAGTTCCGCGACTGCTCCAAGGGGGATCATTTCGCCATTGGCACCACGGAGATGAAGGGAATTGATGTCGTCCGGCTCGGCACGAAATGGAGCGTCAGCCTGGGCGGTGACTTTGAAAATCCGGCCAAAGATCGAGAAGTCGTTAACGTAAGCTGAACCGAGGTAAGTCTGCATGGTCTCGTTTACGGAGACTAGTGAGGTTCCCGTTCGCTTGACCTGATCGCGATCAATGTCAACAAAAAGCTGCGGAACGCTGGCACGGAAGGTGGTGCGAACGGAATCGAGGCGGGGGTCTTGATTCGCCTCGGCCATTAGCTGGTTGGCCACGACCTGTTGTTGTTCACTACCCGCTCCCGTTTTATCTTGGAGCATGTAGGTGAAGCCACCGGAAACACCCACCCCGGGAAGCGAGGGCATGGGGAAGGCGAAGGCTCCCGCTTCTTGGATGCTCATGAGTTGCCTTTGAAGCTTGGCCAAAACGGCTGATTGGTGCTGGCCAGGGTCAGGGCGTTCTTCCCACGGCTTAAAGGTGACTACGGCGAATCCGGTATTGGCCGAAGCGGCGCCATCAACGATAGAGTAGCCGGTGATCGACATGCAGTCCTGCGCCTCCGGAATCTGGCTGACGATAGCCTCGACTTTGCGCATGACTGCCTCTGATCGTTCAAGCGTGGCCCCGTCTGGCAGCTGGACTCCTACCATGCAGTAACCTTCATCTTCTTGCGGCACGAAACCGCCGGGTAGGCTGCTCAGTCCCTTCATTGAAAGATAGGTAATACCAGCGTAGGCTATGATGCCAAGAAGTGCGACTTTGATCGCGCCGCGGACGAGTAACTGATAAAAGCGGTTGCAGCCGGCGACGGCGCTATTGAACCACTTGAAGGGCCCGCGGGGCTCCTTTTTATTGGGCTTTAGCAGGATGCCGCATAGGGCGGGGCTGAGAGTGAGAGCATTAATCGAACTAAAGGCGGTCGCGACGGCAATGGTGATGGCAAATTGCTTGAACATCGTGCCTGTGATCCCATCGAGCATAGCGGTTGGGATGAAGACTGACATGAGCACTAAGGTTGTGGCGATGACGGGGCCTGAGACCTCTTTCATAGCTTCCATGGCGGCTTCTTTACCGTTTAGGCCTTTTTCTAGATGCACCGTGGTATTTTCCACGACGATGATCGCATCGTCCACGACGATACCGATGACCAAAACCAACCCGAAAAGAGTGAGGATGTTCAGCGAGTAGCCCATGGCCAAGAGCACAGAAAAGGTGCCGATGAGTGAGACTGGTATAGTGACCAGCGGAACCAGTGTCGCTCGGAAATCTTGAAGGAACAGGTAAACAGTTAAAACCACCAAAATAAGGGTGGCTGCCAAAGTGATGAGAACTTCTTTGATTGAGGCATCAATGACGTCAGTAGAATTATAGATGACGGTGTGCTCTACATCCTGAGGGAAGCTACTGGAGAGCTCCGCGAGTTTGGATTTCACCCCGCCTGCAACCGTCATCAGGTTCGTGCCAGGAATTTGGTAAATGGCTAAGGTGACCGATGGCTCGCCGTTGAGGCGCGAACCAAAGCTATAGGTATCGGACCCGAGCTCGACTCTGGCCACGTCCGCAAGTCGGATGTTGCCTCGTTCACCTTCAGTTCGGACGATAATGTTTTCAAATTCTTCGACCGTGCTGAGGCGGCCTTCGGTGCTGAGGACATATTCGTAGGCGGTGCCCGGAACACTGGGGGAGGAGCCGACGCGGCCGGCAGCCACCTGAACGTTTTGCTCCCGGATCGCACTAAGCACCTCTGAGGCTGCCAAATTGCGGGCCTTCATCAGGTCAGGATTGAGCCAGATACGCATTGCAAATTCGCCTGCGCCGAAAGTGACCACATCACCCACGCCATCGACCCGCAATAGTTCATCGCGGACGTTGAGGTTAGCGTAGTTGGAAAGGAAGGCAGCATCGTAGGTGCCTTTCGGTGAAGTTAGCCCGATATACATGACGGTATCGGTAGACTTCTTCTTCACGCTTACCCCTGTCTGCTGAACTTCTGTGGGGAGGCGGGGCTCGGCTTTGGTGACGCGGTTTTGAACCAACACATTTGCGGTATCGAGATCGGTGCCCGGAGCAAAGGTAACGGTGAGGTTCATTGACCCATCGTTGCCACTCACGGAATTCATGTAGAGCATGCCTTCGACGCCGTTGACTTCTTTTTCGATTGAGGCGGCGACGGTATCGGCGACAGTCTGGGCATCCGCACCTGGGTAAAAGGCGCTAATCTGGATAGTCGGTGGCGCTAGATCGGGGTATCGGGAGACCGGCATTCTGGTCAGAGCAACTGCACCGATAACGACGATTACGATTGAAATGACGGCCGCCAGGACGGGGCGTCTGATGAAGATGGCGCTGAACATGACCTTGCTTATTGAGAATTAGCTGACTTTTCAGCCCCGGTATCCTGTTGTGGCTGTTGCAGCGACGGAGCCTCTGCAGTTTGCGGGCTGACCACGGCCCCTTCTCTGGCCCGCTGGAGGCCGGAGATGATGACTTTTTCCGATCCGTCCAGGCCACTGAGAATGACTGATTTCTTTACCCCGTCTGTCTGCTTTATGGGGAGAGACTTGCCAGTGCTTACGGTGCGGCGCTGGACTGTATTTTGGTCATCAACTACCCAAACGAATGAACCTGCGAGATCGCGTAAAATGGCCTCGGTTGGCAGGATGAGCGCCTTTTTTTCGTCTGGTTTCGAGGGGTCAGGCAAGCTCGGGATGCCGACGAGCCCGTAGAGCCCTGAGGCAAGGACGCCGTCTGGATTGGCAAAAGTCGCGCGGACTTGATTGGTTCGGGTCTGAGAAGCGACTTCATTTTCGATAAAGTCGATGGAGCCAGAAGTTTCGAAAATCCGGCCGTCAGCTAGCTTGAGGCGAATTTCTAAAGAGCGCACTCGGTCGGCATGGCCCTGGTCATTCCGAGCGGCGAGGAAGTTAAGGACCTTGCGCTCGGGCACTTCGAAGTAGGCCTGGATTTCACTATCATCGATGATGGTGGTGAGTAAGGTGGGATCGGCATAACCGACCAGGTTGCCCTCATCGATGAGGCCTCTGGAAACACGACCTGAGAGCGGGGCGGTAATTTTGGTGTAGCTCAAATTGAGCTGGTTGTTTTTTAACTTGGCCTCGGCTTGTTGGACGGCAGCGGCGCTCTGGGCTAGTTCGGCGGCTGCGATGTCGACATCGATCTTGGCTGTCGCATTCTTCTGAAGCGCGATGGCGAGCCGATCGTAGCGTTTCTGTGCGAGGTCTTGACCTGCCTTGGCGCTGGTCAAGTCGGCCTCGGCAGCTGTGACCGCTTGCTGGTAGGCGTCAGGCTCAATTTCGAAGAGTAAATCGCCCTTCTTGACTAATTGGCCATCGGTAAAGTGTTGTTTTTGGAGGATTCCTTGAACTCGCGCGCGCACCTCGATCTCGTTGGCTGCCCGCAATGTGGCTGGAAATTCGCTGTAGACGAGCGGCTCGGTGATTTCCGCATTGGCCACGGTGACGGGCATCGGCGGCCGTTCTTCGGCAACTTCTTTTTCTTTGCAGGCACCGAAGAGAAGTAGGCTAGCAGCGGACGCGGTTAGGGTAAGTGATTTTTGGAAGCTCGAGCTCATGGAGGATAGGGCGGATGAAGAAATGGGGCTGACAACAATTACTTCAAATTGGTCCGGGTGCCGCCGCCGAGGGCCTTATAGAGGCGGGCGTAGGCTGCGGCAATTTGGCCGCGGCTGGCGGCACGGCTGTCCTCTGTTTGTAGGACGACTCGTTCGGTATCGAGAACGTTTTGGAAGGGGAGGAGGCCTTCTTTGTAATTTTCTTTGATTAGCTCGCGGCTCTTGCGGGCAGCTACCACGGCGCGATCAAGGGCTGCCAAGCGTTCGCGTTCATAGCGCAGTTGAGCCATGGCTGTTTCTACTTCGGAGACGGCCTTCAGCACCGTTTGCTCGTAACTTGCGTAGGCTTCGCGGGTTTGTGATTCCGCGGTCGCAATCTGGTTTTTGACTCGGTTTGCGTTGAAGAGGTTCCAGTTGAAGTTCGGTCCGAAACCTGTGTTGCGGGATCCCAGATCCAAAAGATTATTCGAATTGATTGCTTGAAGGGTAAAAGTGCCGCCCAAGCTGAATTGCGGGTAAAGTTCGGCCTTCGTCGATCCGATCCGCGCGTTGGCTGCGGCCAAGCTACGTTCGGCAGCGCGAATGTCCGGGCGCGAGCGGATTAGGTCAGTTGGCAGCCCCATGGCGACGGATCGCTTGGGCATCGGGATGCCCCTGCTTCGCTTGATCAGTGGCTCCACCTGCGCTGGATAGGTCCCGAGCAGAACCGCGAGACGGTTGAGGATGCTGATGCGCTGCTGACGCAATTGAGGAATGCTGGCTTCGGTATTGGCTTGGTTCGCCTGGGCCTGGGTCAGGTCGAGTTCTGGAACCAGTCCGGCATCCAAGCGATCCTGGGCGATTTTTACTGATTCCTGCTGAGTGCCTAGATTCTTTTGGGTGATATCAATCCTTTGCTCGACCGTGCGCAGCTCGATGTAGGCCACGGCGACTTCGGTGAAAATGCTGAGTCGTGCGTCGTGCAGAATTTCCACTTGAGCCGCAGCGCTTGCACTGGCGGCCTCGACCAGACGTCGGTTCTTGCCCCAGAAGTCGAGCTCCCAGCCGGCGGTGAAACCCAGGTCGTAGATGTCATTGGTTGCTCCACCGAATGGCGGCGGAATCAGCCCGTTTTCGGTGCCGCGGTTTCTGTTGTAAGAGCCGATGCCGCTGACTTGGGGGAAGAGCACGCTTGCGGTGGCGTTTCGAGCCGCCTTGGCCTGCATGACGCGTTCGCCAGCGACGGCAAGGTCCAGATTAGCTTCTTCAGCCTTTCGGATCAGCGAATTCAAGCTGGGATCTTCGTAGTGCCGCCACCACGCTTGAAGCTCGGCGGCATTCGAATCGCTTGAGCCGGGTAAGCTCTGATTCCAAAGATCAGGTGTGATGCTCTCTGGCGCGGTGTAATCGGGGCCAAGCGTCGTGCAGTGGGGCAGGGTCAGAATAATTGCGGAGGTCGCAAGAAAAGCCAGAAGGTTCCGGTGGGGTGAAGTAGGCATGCGTGAGCTGGATGAAAAGGCTAGCCGATTGTTACGATGAAG
>CAXIBU010000051.1:0-15623 GCA_964021555.1 uncultured Verrucomicrobiales bacterium
TTCCAAGAAAATTTTTGGTCGTAAAAAAACCCGCTTCGGGTTGGCCGAAGCGGGTTTTGAAAGGATCAGTCGAGCGGGGCGCTACGTCTACTTGCGGCGGCGCAGCACGAGTGCAAGTCCGGCGAGGCCAAGAAGTGCAGAGCTGGAAGGCTCAGGAACGGCTACTACAACGCTGTCGAGGAAGAGGTCGGAGTTAAAGCTGTTGGATCCAGCATCGCTGAACTGAAGCGTGGCGAGGCCTGAGCTTGTTGGTGTGAACGAGAAGGATTCGCTATTGTATGAAGTGACGGCGTTAATTGGGCCTGTCGTCGAAGAATCCCCGCCGAGGGAGAACGTGCCAGTGATGATTTGGGCGCTGTTTGTATAGGCCGCGTGGCGGAAGTAGACCGTGTAGGTGTTGTTCGCTAGGACAGCAATGTCGGTGGAGATGGTATTTGCCGGATCTGTAGGGGCCTGGGCGCCATTGAAAGCGATGAAATCTTGGCCGACGGCCGTGATTTCGTTGCCCTCGGCGTCGAAATGAATGTCCGAATGGTCTGACGTTCCCGAAGTATTGATGGGAGCGCCAAAATAGTCACCGCTAACAGCGGCAACTTGACCGTTTGTCGTCCAGTTTGAAAGATTGGCAAATTGATCTTCGAAGACGATTGTGGCCGCGCTAGCGCTGCAAATGGCTGAGAGGGCTAAGGCGGAGAGAGTAGATAAGGTTTTCATAGCGGGATACAAGCTGTAATACTGCCCTTAACTGGCGACTTTACAAGGAGAATTTTCAGATCGTGTTTTGTGATTGATTTGAAAGAAAAAGCCCGCCGTCTTCCGTGGTCGGTGGAGGGCGGGCTGGGTGGATGATCGGCGACTTTTTAGAGACTGGCCAGAGTAGCGTTCGGCGTGGTGCTGGGGGCTTTCATGAGTGAGGGTGCAGTTGGGTTTGATGACTATCTGATCAAGGCTTCGGTTTCCTTGACTTGAAAGGGTGGAGCATTTGGCCGGCGTAGTTTTGCGAAATGGGTTCGTTGATGCCGAAGGCTTCTGGCTCCTGTTTGGGGCAGTTGTAGGTGCCGAAGATGAGATCCATTAAGGGAGACAGGTTAGCATAGTTACCGGCATGGCGGTTGAGGTCGTGGTGCCAGTGATGCAACTCGGGTGCGCCGATGATCCAGCGCAAGGGGCCGATGGGGAGCCGGACATTGGAGTGAATATAGATCGCCCATATTCCGCGAAACGCGATAAGCCAAGCGATGGATTCCAGAGGGAACCCGAAGACAAACATGGGCAGGTTGATGAGACCGACGGTGTAGAGGGTATCCAATGGGTGCTCGCGGTGAGCGGCTAGCCAGTCGAGGTGCTCGGCGCTGTGGTGAACCGAATGAAAACGCCAGAGTAGTGGAATCCGATGTTGTAGTCGATGTCCCCAGTAGATCAACAAGTCACTGAGTAAAATCACTTCGACGGCCTGTAGCCAAAAGGGTTGTCTGGCGGTTTGGCTGCGGAAGTGATCTAGTGGTGGCCAGTTAATCTGGTTCCAAAATAGGGCCAAGAGGTAGGTGACTATACCGGTCCAAAATAGATAAGTGCCTGCGAAGTGGCAGAAGTCGGTGAACCAACCTGGACGGAATGTTTTCTGGCCGACCTTGGCTGGAAAGCTTAGCTCAAGTGGACGAAAGATTGCAAAAAGAAGTAACAAGCTAACTCCTGCTGCAGCGATGCTGGCGAACAGGTTCATTGTTTCTAGAAGTCTTCGTCGCTCTCAGAGTCTCCCAAACTAGGCAATGGTTCTTGTCCCTTAGGTGCTTTCTCATTTTTGCCGTTAAGATCATCGATGATATTGGCTTCGATGATAATTCCCATTTTCGAGCTAGGTGCCAGGAGCTTAGGCGTTGGTGATTTCTTAGTTTCGAGCTCTTTCGCGTATCGATCGTGAGTCGGAAATAATTTACTGTCAGAAGGATCGTATTTTTCGGGAGGGCCGAAGACGATCATCTCGGCATACTTTCGGTCTGGGCCATCATATGTGACGAGTTCTCCTCGCTTTTCAGCTTGCAGGTAGTCCCAAGCCCTAAATCCTGCCATCTCTATGACTTCTTCTCTACTTAACGGCATCATGTATTTGCTGCTGCCTGCGAAATAGAAAAGCTTGCCGTCTTTGTCTTGCGCCTCCACCCACATCCCCGTTTCGACAGCGAAACGAATGAGTTCTTCTTGTTCGTGAGGTTTGTCGGGGTGCATCGCCTCGCGCTGTTCTGCCGTGGATTTCCACCAGATGAGAATTCCAGCTCCGCCGATGGCGATTAGGAGTGAGAGCGCTTGGAGGGTGCGGCGTAACCAGAGTCGTTTCATTGAGTGACTGTATTACAGTGCTTGCTAGAACAGTGGGAAGAGAAAAGCCCGCGCTCGTTAGACGAGGGCGGGCTTGGTGAGTGATTCGCGACTTCTTAGAGACTGGCCAAGGTGTCGTTCAGCGTGGTGCTGGGGCGCATGGCTGGGGTGGCCTTGGCGTCGTCTGGCTGGTAGTAGCCGCCGATGTCGACGGGGCTGCCCTGGACGGCGATGAGCTCGGCGACGATGGTCTCTTCTTTTTCGGCGAGGTCTTTGGCGAGCTGGGCGAAGGCGGTCTTGAGGCCGTGATCTTCGCTCTGAGCGGCGAGGGCCTCGGCCCAGTAGAGGCAGAGGTAGAAGTGGGAGCCACGGTTATCAATGCCGCCGAGGCGACGTGTCGGCGACTTGTCGTTCATGAGGAACTTGGTCGTGGCATCGTCGAGGGCCTTGCCGAGGATGACCGCGCGTGGGTTGCCGTAGTTCTCTCCGAGGTGCTGGAGGGAGACGGCAAGGGCGAGGAATTCACCGAGGGAATCCCAGCGCAGGTAGTTCTCTTCGACAAATTGCTGCACGTGCTTGGGAGCGGAGCCACCAGCGCCAGTTTCGAAGAGTCCGCCGCCGTTCATGAGAGGAACGATGGAGAGCATCTTGGCGGAGGTGCCGAGCTCGAGGATGGGGAAGAGGTCGGTGAGGTAGTCGCGCAGGACGTTGCCGGTGACGGAGATGGTATTTTCTCCGGCCTTGAGGCGCTCGAGTGTCTCGAGTGTGGCTTCGACGGGGCTGAGGATGCGCAGGTCGAGACCTTCGATGTCGTAGTCGCCTAGGTATTGGCCGACTTTTTCAATCAAATTCGCATCGTGGGCGCGGTCTTCATCGAGCCAGAAGATGGCGGGCCAGCCAGTGGCGCGGGCGCGGTTGACGGCGAGCTTCACCCAATCTTGGATCGGGGCGTCCTTGACCTGGCAGGCGCGCCAGATGTCACCTTCCTCGACCTTGTGCTCGATGAGAAGGTCGCCGGATTTGGTATCGACGACGCGGATCGTGCCGTCGGCAGGAGCGGTGAAGGTCTTGTCGTGTGAGCCGTATTCTTCAGCCTTCTGTGCCATGAGACCGACGTTGGGAACGGTGCCCATGGTGGTGGGGTCAAAGGCGCCGTGCTCGCGGCAGAAGTCGATGGTAGCGGCGTAGACGCCAGCGTAGCAGCTGTCGGGGATGACGGCCTTGGTGTCCTGAGTTTCGCCAGCGGGGTTCCACATCTTGCCGGACTCGCGGATCATGGCGGGCATGGAGGCATCGATGATGACGTCGGAGGGGACGTGCAGGTTGGTGATGCCCTTATCAGAATTCACCATGGCGAGGTCGGGGCCATCGGCGATGGCGGTGGCGATATCAGCCTCGATGGCCTCGCGCTCGGCAGTGGGGAGCTCGGCAATCTTGGAGAGGACGTCGCCGAAACCGTTGGTCAGGTCGACGCCGAGCTTCTGGAAAGTGGCATCGTGCTTGTCGAAGACGGAATTGAAGAACACGCGCACGCAGTGGCCGAAGATGATCGGATCGGAGACCTTCATCATGGTGGCCTTCATGTGCAGTGAGAAGAGCACGCCCTGTGACTTGGCCTCGGCGATCTGCTCTTGCAGGAAGCTGACGAGGGCCTTTTTGCTCATGAAGGTGGCATCGAAGACCTCACCGGCGAGGAGAGGGGTTTCTTCTTTCAGGACGGTGGTTTCGCCATTGTTGCCGACGTGCTCGATGCGGACGGAGGTCGGCTCCTCGATGACGATGGATTTTTCATTCGAGGCAAAGTCGTTGCCGCTCATGGTGGCGACGTGGGACTTGGAATCGGCGCTCCATTTGCCCATGCGGTGCGGGTTGGCGCGGGCGTATTCCTTGACGGCCTGTGGGGCGCGGCGGTCGGAATTTCCTTCGCGCAGGACCGGGTTCACGGCGCTACCTTTGATGGAATTGTAGCGGCGCTGGACTTCCTTTTCGCGCTCGGTAGATGCCTCGGCTGGGTAGTCGGGAATTTTGTAGCCCTGAGACTGCAGCTCCTTGATAGCTGCGACGAGCTGGGGGATGGAGGCGGAGACGTTGGGCAGCTTGATGATATTGGCTTCCGGCGTCTTGGCTAGTTCGCCGAGCTCGGCGAGGGCATCAGCGATCTTCTGATCTTCTTCGAGAAATTCGGGGAAGGCGGAGATGATGCGAGCGGCGAGAGAGATGTCGCGCAGCTCCACGTTGACCTTGGCCTGTTTGGCGAAGGCCTCGATGATAGGGAGGAAAGAGCGAGTGGCGAGAGCGGGGGCCTCGTCGGTTTTCGTGTAAATGATCTTCGGTGTCTGGTTGCTCATAGAAGTGTCCTATTTAAAAATGGGGGGGATTGCTGCGGCACGGTAAACACGGAATCCAGCTTTGATGCAATGGAATAAGCGCTTGAGCAGAGCGAGTTACTGTCAGCGTGGCTGCTGTGGTGAATCCTGCGGAAGCTCGGCGGATTTCACTCGGTCGAAAAATTGCTCAAGATCGCCGTCGCAGTCTTCGAGCAGTTTTTGGAAAAAAGGGATGTGGCGGTAGTAGGTATTGGCCGCATTCAGGTGGGCATTGGTCAGCGGTTCGGTGGTCCAATCTTCGAGAGCGGAAGTCTTCCAGCGGGCTTGCCAATGGAGAAATTCGCGCTGGAGCTCGAGAAGGCGCACGGTCTTGCGAGCTCGCATTTCATCTTCAGGAAGCGGCTGGGCGTAGAGTGCGGCGAGCTCGTCGCGGGTGGTGAGGATGTCGTCGTAGAGATCGTTGCGTCGCTTCAGGTAGCGCTCGTAGGCGGCGAGTAACTTGGGTTCCTTTCGCGTGCGCAGCCAGCGCCGGACGCCCTCCTCCGCGACGGCCATGGCGAGGGCTTCATTGAAGGCGGTCGCGCCACGGCGGTAGTAGCGACGGTGGACAAGCTCGTGAATGATCAGCTCGGCAAGTAGCAGTTCGTGGTAATCGATAAAGGTATTGAGGACGGGATCGGCGAACCAGCCGAGGGTCGAGTAGGCATTGATCCCGGCGACGTAGGTCTCGAAGCCCTCGGCGCGCAATCGATCCGCCGCGGCTTCCGCCTTTTGCTCGTCATAGTAGCCGCGGTAGCTGAGTCGCCCGACGACGGGGTAGAACCAGGTCTTCGGTTCGACGGAAAATTCGTTGCTCGCATTTAGGACCCAGACGACATGCTCGCGCTTGAGGTCGGTGTAGCGGGTGTAGGCACGGCCCGAGGGGAGCCCGAGCTCGGCGGCGGCAAATTCGCGGACCTTGCCGACCGTGCGCAGCGCCTTCGCGGTGTCGGGCGGTGTTGTTGGGTCAGCCAGCACCTCGGAGATCGGCTCGGCTTTGGTCATCACTTCGAGGTGACCGCTGAGCATTTGCCCGTAGTAGCTGAAAGTCTGGCACGACAGGCAGGCCAGAATACCAAGCACTGCGAACAATGGGGCGGCCCACTTCATTCGCTGGCAGGGAAGTTCTGTTCAAGAAAGGCCAGTGCCTGTTCGCGCGATGTGATGGTGCCCTCGAGCTGCTCGGTCTGGATCGCCTCCAGGATCCCTCTAAAATTCGGCCCCGGGCGGTGTCCTCGCTGGATCAGGTCAGCACCCGTCACCAAGGGCTCGGGAATGATGGGCTCGTTGGCGAATTCCTCCTGCTTTTGGCGCAGGTAATCGTAGTTCTCGGTGAAGCCATTGGACGACGCGCAATCGACCCGATGAAGCTCCATTTCCAGCTCGAAACACTCGGGAGACATGAAGCGTTTGAGCTTGGCCACTCGCATTTGCATCACATTCATGAACTGCATGTGGCGCGCCACCATGTGCTCAACCGTATCGATGAGGGCATTCGGGTATTTCAGGCGGGAGAGGATCTCGCGAGCCATCTCGGCCCCGAGGGAATCGTGTCCATTGAAGCGGATCCGTTGATCCTTTTCATCGAAGGTCTGGGTGCCGGGCTTGCCGATGTCGTGAAGCAGGACGGCTAGCGCAAGCTCCAATGGGGCAGCAGGATCGACCATTTCCAGCATGATGCGGGTGTGAACGAAGACGTCGCCTTCTGGGTGCCACTGCGGTGGCTGTTCGCAGCCGATGAGGTCCAGCACCTCGGGCATGAAGATCGCGAAAAGGCCGCTGTCGGTCAGTAGTTGGAAGCCCCGCGCCCGATTGGGCGATAGCACGATCTTGGAGAATTCGACCTGAACCCGCTCGATGGCGATCCGTTCCAGGGTGGGGGCGAGCTCTTGGATGGCCTGCCAAGTGGCGGGCTCGATCTCGAACCCGGTGTGCACGGCGAAGCGAATGGCTCGCATCAGGCGAAGACCATCCTCGGTGAAGCGTTCGACGGGATCACCGACGGCACGAATTTGCTGAGCCTCAAGGTCGGCTAGCCCGCCGACATGGTCAATGATGTCGCCGGAGACGGGATCTTGAAAAAGGGCGTTGATGGTGAAGTCGCGGCGAAAGGCATCCTCTTCGGGGGTGGAAAATTCGACACTGTCCGGCCGGCGACCATCGCCATAGGAGCCGTCGGTGCGGAAGGTGGCAACTTCGATTCCCAGCCCGTCCAGCTTGACCAGCACGACCCCGAAGTGGGCGCCAATGCTCTCGGTCTTGGGAAAAATTTCGATGATCTGAGCAGGTGTCGCATCGGTAGCGACATCGAAGTCTTTGGGGGTCAGGCCCAGGAGCTCATCGCGAACACAGCCGCCCACGAGGTAGGCGGTATGACCTGCTTCCTGAAGTTGGGTGGCAACCGAGGTCGCGGCGGATTTTTCGCACTTGGGCATGGACTTCTCTAGCACGGCATCCCTCGCAAGGCGAGCTGAGGAAGGGCTCAAATTTCCTCGTCGAAGAAAAACTGAGCTTTGAATTCACCCTCGTCTTCCAAGTTGCCACCGAGAGCACCCGCCAGAGTCCCGAGGGTCGAAACGAAGGCGGAGAATCGCAGCTTGGCCTCGAAGTCGAGGTCGGCATTGATCCAGGCCTCGATGACGTCTCGCGGGAGCAGGCTCGTGATGGTGAATGAGGCGATCAGGAGCATCAGCCAAAGTGAGGTCATTCCTACGATCAGGCAGATCCCAAGGACCCACTCGGTTCTGACGACTTGCTCACTCGGTTCGGAGTAGCGCGTGACCTCGGCGAGGCCCTGTCCGCGCTTGAGAAACCAGGCGGAGATCCAGATGGATAAGAGTGTGCCTATGATGAGCACCCATGGCTCGATGTGGGCACCAAGTTCCCAGACCTCGGCACCGAGAAAGGAGAGCAGCGAGCTGAGAAAGGCAGCGGCGGTCAGCCGACCCAAGCGAAAGGGCTGTTTCCACGGGCGATAGCCGATGACGTCGAGCAGGACCCCCTTGGGATCAGCCGCAAACGCGCTGAGTCGGAATACGGCGCGTCCCAAGCGCCTGTGGCTCTCCTCCAAACGTTCGTCGCCAATGTCCATCAGGCGTTCTTCGATCAGTTTAAGCTGATCCGGTGAAAAGGCTTCCAAGCGATAATCTTCACCGATGTTTGGTGGCCGCATGGCTCCTTCCGCGCGGGAAATGAGGCCCAACATGCTGGCGAGCATGAAGCGGGCGACTGCCGCGGGGTCGATTGACGCAGTCGTCGGATTATCCGGTGCTTGCAGTGCAATGACCGCGGTCTCCAAGGCGGAAGAGGGGACGCCAAGCGTAAAGGGGCGTCGGCGCGCTTTCAGTTCGGTCAAGGAAGCAACAAAAGCGAAATCCCAAGGGCGGGCGACTTTTTCCTGAACCCCAATCTGCAAAAGCTGCAGCGGATCTTGTTGACGCCCCTCGCGGGTGAGGCGGCGGCTGACCAGCTCGGTGCGCCAGTCGAACATGGGAAAGTCCTGCTCCAAGCTTTCAAGAAGCTGGGTCATCGCCGTTTCAGCGATTTTAAGGGCGATAGGGCCCTCACTTGCGGAGACGACCCATCCTAAGAAGATGACGGGTTTCTCGGGAGTGTTAGGGGCGTCGGGCAAAGCGTTAGACTGATAGCATCGAAGGGCGAAGCTCTCAAGTGAGCAATCCTTCACAAATTCGGGGTAGGCAAATTCAGACTTGGTCGATCACTTCACGACGACTGGTCTGGCGTAGGGTTTGCCGAGGGCGGCCTCGATCTCGATCCAGCTCTTGAGTAGCATCGCGTGGGCATCGACCTCGGCGAGCTCCGCTTCGAAGAACTGTTGCTCGCGAATTTGCAGGTCGAGCAGGTCGCCAGCGCCGGAGCGGAAACGTTTGTCCTCAGCGAGGCGGATTTGCTCGGATAAGTCGACGCTGCGACTGGCGAGACCGAGCTGTTCTTTCGCGCGG
Organism: uncultured Verrucomicrobiales bacterium; assembly: GCA_964021555.1. Classification (GTDB taxonomy): domain Bacteria; phylum Verrucomicrobiota; class Verrucomicrobiia; order Verrucomicrobiales; family Akkermansiaceae; genus CAXIBU01. The sequence continues at coordinate 8,645 of CAXIBU010000051.1, forward strand.
AAGTGGTCGTTGTGACTGCGCAGGACACTGGCCTTCAGCTTGTCCATGAGGAACTGGCGCTTGGCTTGTAGCTGGCGGGTCTTGGCATTGATGGCGAGGATCTTGCCCTTTGCCTCGCGTCGCCAGAGAGGCATCGAAAATTCGATCCCAGCGCGCAGGTCGTTGGGACCACGGTCCTTGGTTCGCTCGTTGCCAGCATTCACGGCGCTCTCGATGCGCAGATCGAGGCGTGGCTTGAACATGTTCTCGGCACCGCGCAGGGCGATGAAGTTCTGGCGCATCTCGATGGAGTTTGCCCGCAGCTCGGGTCGGCGGACGTAGGCCTCGCGAACTAGCGAGGCGTCGGTGTATTGGGAGCCGAGATAGAGGGACACATCGGGGAAATCTTCCGGGAGTTGTGATGGGTCCGGGATGATGGAGTTACCTTTGGCATCACGATAAAAGAGCGATAGCTCGATGGCGCTGGCTCGGACTTTTTCGAGGGCCTTACTGAGTGAAAGGCGTCGTTTGACGATGATGCGCTCGTTATCGAGGGCGACGACCTCGGCCATCTGGCCTTCTTCGATCATGCGGTCGAGGAAGTTGTTACGAGTGAGGGCTAGGTCGAGAAGGGTTTGGTTGTAATGGAGCTCAAAGCCAGCAGCGACCCAGTTGACGTAAGCCTTGCGAGCCTTGGCGATGAGCTCGATGCGCTGGAAGGCAATCAGTGGCTCGACACCCTGCAGATCGAGCTGCGCGATCTGGCGCTGGAGGCGCTCGGAATCGATCTCGCCGTCGCGCATGAGTGGCACCTCGACACCTAGAACGAATTGGCCACCAGCTGAGGTGCGGCCTTTTTCATAGTCGGGGAATGCCCCCTCGGAATAGCGGTATCCCGAGTAGAAGCGGGTGCGGCCATTGGGATCGCGTCCTTCGACTTTCACCCCGAAAAGGTTGCCATCGTAGAAGCCCTCGATGCCGAAACTAGCGAAAGCGCTGAGCTTTGGGTCGAACTTACCCCAGGCGGCGAGGAGTTTGCCTGAGGCGATATCGCGCTCGATCCGCGCGATGAGTAGCGGAGGATATTGATTGCTGACTGAGCTCTCGACCTCATTTAATTCCAGTGTGGCCCTGACCGGAGTGGGCAGGAGGCAACACAGGAGCAGGATGATGGCGAGGCTGGTGAGCCAGGGAGGACGCTTCATTTCTTAGATTTCACTTTTGGGATCTCACCCCTAATGATGCCTTCCTCCTTATCTTGCAAGGCTGGAGGGAAGCCGTTGAAGCGGCGCCATAGCTCGCGCCAGAGGGGGACTTGGCGAATTTGCACCCATGCCTTGGCTCGTGCGCCTTGGCGCAGGTATTGCGCTTCCGGCCATTCAAGGTCTTGTCGGTCGGCATCTTCTTCGTCAAGAATTTCAGGGGCGACGATGACCCTGAACTGTCCCATGCCGTTATCTTGGCGGTCGATGAAGACGACTTCACCACCGAAGGTGCCGACGGCGACACTTGGCCAACCAGAGAATTGGACGGCGGGCCAGCCCTCGAACTGAATCCGAACCAGGCTGCCATGACGGGAGATCTCGCCGTCTTCGTTGAGCTCGCGCGCACGCAACAGTGGGATGTAGTTGCCAGAGACGGTCATTTCGATGAAGCGCTCGTCGGTCTCGGGAACGAGGGTGCAAATGGGGCTGCCCGGCTTGAGGTATTCGCCATCGTTTGTGGCGATGGCGGTGACGATACCATCACGCGGGGCGGTGACGCTGAGTCGCTCGCTCTTGGACTGCTTACTCTCGAGGTCGGCGATGTCTTTTTCAATTTTTGAAATGTCCGCCAGTCCCTTGTTGATGGAGCCTTTGATGTCAGCGATATCGCCGGCAATCTCATTTTGTGTTTTGTCACGCGAGGCCTTGGTTTCGCCGACTTTGGCCTGAGCTTTGAGCATTTCAGCCAGGGCCTTTTGCAGGTCGACGTCAGCAATGATCCCGTCCTTGTTGAGCTTCTCTTTGCGCAGAAAGTCCTGCTTGGTGAATTCCAAGATGGCTTCGGCTGCTTCCAGCTTTTGGGTATCTGCTTTGAAGGCTTGTTTGATGCCTTCTTCCTTTTGTTTGAGCTTCTCGGCGAGGTCGCCCTGGCGATCTTTGCTGGATTGCAAATTTGAGTTCAGCGCAGTGAGCTGCATTTCGATCCGCATCAGGAGGTTGGGATCGTTGTCCTCGATTTCGGCGATGAGGTCGCCTTTTTCGACGGTTTGCCCTTCGACGACGTAGAGGTGGCGCACGCGTCCGGAGACCTGAGCTTGAATTTCGCTGCTGCGCTTGAGTGGATCAAAGGCGATGACTTTCCCCGTGCCGGCGGTGGTCTGCAGCCAAGGGAGGAAAATTATCCCGGGAACCGCGATCAGGAGCATGAAAAAGACGACTTTGCCCAGGCGGCGGATGCGCTTGGTCGTGCCAACCAGCTTCATCGCCTTGAGGGGCGCCGAGAGTAAGAGGTTAGGTTCTCTAGTGCTCATGCGTTGGAGAGGTGAGGTGCGTTAAGTTCGGTGATCCCCGAGCAGAGGGCGTGGACAGCTGGGTCCTGAGTGCCGATGATGAGAGTCCAGTCATGAGCGCAGAGGAGCTGGGCTAGCTCTAGGCGGTCTTCTGGAGCAAGCTTCTCAAGGGTGTCGTCCACCATTAGGATGCTCGGTTGCTGCAGCAGGGCGCGGGAGACTAGAAGTCGGATTCTCTCACCGCTGCTGAGATTCTTGCCTTGGTTCATGATCTCCGTTTGGAGTCCCTTGGGGTGGGTGGTCAGGAAGCGGGTAAGGCCAGTGAGGCGCAGGCAGCGCTCAATGTCATGGCCCGAGATGTCTTCGCGACCGAAGCAGAGGTTCTCCCGCAGGGTGCCTTCGAAAATTTGCACATCGCGCAAGAGCATCAGCTCAGAGTGAAGTTGCTGGGGGTGCCAAGTGGCGAGGCGCCGACCACCGATGTGAACCGCCCCGTCCTCAGGTGGTCTCATTCCCGAAAGAAGCTCGAAACATGTCGACTGTCCACTGCCGTCCTTGGCGAAGATGGCATGTTTCGCGCCGCAGGGAACCTTGAGGCTGACAGGCTCGAAGGGCAGCGTGCCGTCCTTGAAGCGGTAGCAAATGCCATGCGCCTCGACGGCGGAGGCGGCGTCTGGTGAGAAGGGCTCGAGATCGCCTTCGTTTGGCTCGGGCTTGAGGTCGATGAGGTAGCCGAGCTTATTCATTGCGGCCATGGTGTCATACCAGGCCTCGAACTGCTTACCGAGCTTGGCAATGGAAGAGAGGATGGTGGCGAGGATAAGCTCGGCGGCGACCAGCTGGCCCAAGGTGAGCTGTTGCGAGAGCACCAGACTACCACCGATGCCGAGTAGCGCCACACTCGCGAGGATCTCGACGCTGATGAGCATGCCGATCTGGCGAATCAGGATGCGAAAGTGCGAGCGCCGGGCTTCGAGGTAGCGCTCGACGCTTTTGTCGGTTCTATCGATGGCGTATTTTTTAGCGGCATCGAATTTGAACATGCGAGGGAAGCTAGCGAGCTGTTCGATCCATGCGATGACGCCGTATTTGGCGTCGGACTCATCGATTGCGGTTGGGACCCCTCGACGGCCCCCGAGAAAGATGATCGCCGCCAAGACCCCGGCCGTGACGATGACGAAGGCGAGCAGGAAGGGGTGGTAGAAGGAGAGGACAATGACCCCGACGGTGGCGCTCAGGAGTAGGTTGAGGCCCTGCAGGAAAAGGACCGAGGTGGTCTTCTGGATGAGGGTGATCTCGAAGAATCGGTTGACCAGTTCGGGGCCGTCGTGCTTGCCGTAGGTAATCGGATTGACCCGGGGTAGTCGCTCGGCCAAGTCGGAGGCAAGGCGGACGAAAAGTCGGCGCTGAATGATCTCAATAATGAAGTATTGAGCGATCCTCAGCACGCCTGAAAAACCCAAAGCGGCCAGCAGCACCACCAGCAGCACAGCCAGCATCTGCATGAAGGGCATCGTTTGGATGCCGAAGCCCAGGGTGTTAACGAACGAATTAACCGCCAGCGGCAGGGCCAAGCTGAAGGCCCCCGTGACGAGACTGAAAAGGAAGATCAGACGAATTTCCGAAGCCTCAGGACGGATGAGCTGAAAAAAGCGTTTGATAGGTTTGTCGTCGTGGTTGGCCATGGCAAATGGAACAGTGAGTCGCTTGAGGTGCCAATTAAGGTCGAGAAGCCTACCCTGTCAAATAATACATGAAAACTTATTCGTAGGAATTGAGTTTGCTCGGGAAATCCGATTACTCACCAAGTTGCGCGGTTGGCACGATCTCCGGGATGACTTCTAGTTCTAGAAGTTCGGTGCCACGCAACACTTTCACTAAAGCCTTTTGACCCGACCGTAGGTAGAAAAAGGCGTTCACCGCATCAGCGTATTCGTTGATCGGGCGCCCGGCGATGCTGACCAGAATGTCGTCGCGTTGCATTCCTGCCTTGCTGGCGGGGGAATCGGGGCGCAGGCCAACCAATGAAGGGATGGTGTTCTCGGCATCCATGATGACACCCAGCCAGCAGCGCTGAATTTGCTGATTAACGATCTTGCCACGAGCGACGCGGTGATAGACCTCGATGGGCAGGGCATAGCCGGTATTTCCTTCTCCGATACGACCTTCAAGAGCGAGAGCAACGACCTCACCTGCGGCATTGAGGATGGGCTCACCAGGGCGGACTCCTTTTGCCTGATAATTGAAGCGGAGAAGTGCGAGCGGAAGGAGCTGGCCATGGAACAGTTTTTCGGTGCCAGCGAAACGGGCTAGTTCGCCAGCCGCGCGCAATCCGTCGGCAGTTGAAAGGTTTTGTGAACTGCCGATCGAGGCAAGCTCGAGCTTGATGCCTGAGCTTTCGGGCAAGCGTAGCAGGGTCAGGCGGCTGACTGGATCGTGTGCGATCAATTCGAGATCGATCATCTTACCGCCGACTTCGGTCTGGCCCTTATCAGGCTCCACTCCGAAAGAATAGACGGTTGCGAGTGTCCCTTGATTGTCGACCAGGATTGCCTGCGTGGAGCAAGCGGGCTGCGGTTGCGGGCGCGGGAAGCGCACGGTGATCGTCTCCAGGGCCTGTGCGGGCATCAGGGAGGCGAGAAGGAGCAGAAGAGAAGCGAGAATTTTCATAGCGGAAGTTTGCTGCTGGTCCGAGCCAGATTAACTCGTCGCTCTCGTTCTACGCCGTGTCTGGCGAGGGGGCAATGGGGAAAGACTAAAATTCGTTCAAAGTTCCTTTAGAGGAGGTATCTCGAAGGTCGACTTTCTGCATTTGAGGGCGAGCTTGGCCGGTAAAGGGCTTCGAATCGCCCGGGTATGAGACCGGCTGGGCGATTGGTGCTCCATTGGCAGGTGTGTGCTGCGGCTGCTGGGTCAGTGACGAAGGGTCTTTTTGGCCAAGATTATTGGCAAAGACGCCAGCGATGATGACCAAAGCCGTGACTCCACCAGCAAGTGCGTAACGGGATTGAGTGCCGCCGCCGAGGAGCGCTTCGAAACGGTCCCAGAATAGCTCAAATGAGGAGCGGCGCATCAGCTCGCTTCGCTGTCTCTGTTGGAAATCTCGCAAAAAGGCGTCGTGAAAGCCTTCTGGAGGCTGCTCGTGGCGCTTGAGTTTGAGAAGTTCTTGGAGCTTTTGTTCCTGAGAGCTTTGTGAAGGATCAGACATGATTGGAAAGGTTGGGGGAGATTAGAGGTAGTCGGCAAGGAGGCTCTGCAAGTGCTTGTGGGCGTAGTGCAGCCGCGAACGGACGGTTCCTGGGCTAATATTGAGAATTTGGGCAATTTCAGCGTGGGGAAGGCCCTCGATATCAAAGAGTGCCACCACGGTTCTGTGATCTTCAGACAGGAGTTGCATCGCTTCGTTCAATTTTTTTTGAATCTCCTTAATCGTCGTTCCGCGACGGGGATTGGCGGTGGCGCTGGTGTCGGTGAAAACCACATCGTTGGCGATGCCATTGTCGATGTCATCGAGGCTCATTGCCGCCTTCCTTTTCTTCTTCTTGAGGTGGTTGATCGTCATGTTGGTCGCGATCGAATAAATCCACGTGTAGAAAGTCGATTTGCCCTGGAATTTGCGCAGCGAGCGGTAGGCCTTGGCAAAAATGTCCTGCAGCAGGTCATAGGCATCCTCCCGGTTGGAGGTCATGTGATAGACATGACTGTAAAGGCGCTGGCTGTATTTGCGGACGAGGTCGTCGAAGGCAGCGAGATCACCATCGCGCGCCCGATCAATGAGGTTCTGATCGGGATCATCGATCGTTCTGGGGGCGGACATGGATGAGGAAATTGCGATGGAGGACATGGTCAGGCTTATCAAAGAGACAGCCTAGGCGAGCGCCTGTTCAAAAATCATCCGAAGTGAAGTGCAGGTGCACCGCCGCCGCGCGCATCCCTGGCAAGATCTGCTTCTCAATCTCAATCGATAGCTCCTCGACTTGGAATCGGGCAAAAATCGCCGCCGCCATGTCCTCGGCCAGCGTCTCAATGAGCTTGCGAGGTCGATCCGCAGCCACCACGAAAAGGCAGTCCGCCAGCTCCGCGTAGTTGATCGTGCCCTCGATCGAATCACCAAGCCCCTTCATGCTCGCGGTAGGGACCACCGCCAGATTCACGGTCACCGTTTGGGCTCGTTCCCGTTCCTCATCCGGCACTCCGACAAACGTCGGCACCTGCACGCCCTTCAACAAAATACTGTCTGATTCGCTCATGAAACCAAAAGGTGAGCCAAGGACATGCAAAGGTCAAACTTCTCAAGCTGATAAAGCGGATGACATCCCACCATTGGGCATTCAACGATTGGTGAACGATGGACCGCGAATTTCCTAATTCGCACGAATTGCACTGAGGCAAGGCTGACGTGCGAGACGCCCGAGCCACGGGTGTAGCCGTGACGGCTTGGCCCACAGAGTCGACCTAGGTGCCGCGTTCACCCCGCGAGGGTTGGAAGCCAGCAACAAAAAGCGA